>JAISGZ010000194.1 GCA_031262845.1 Propionibacteriaceae bacterium
TTGATCCACTCGATGACTGCTTTGGCCCGGTTGGCGAAAGCCCCGGCCCGCAGGGCTTCTGAAACCGACAGATAGGCGTCTGGCAGGTCGATGTATTTGCCGACTAGACCGATCCGGACTTCCTCTTTCGGGTGGTGGACCCGGTCCAGGAGGTCGTCCCAAGCCTGCCAATCGACGTCCCGGAACGACACGCCGAGCCGCCGCACGACGTAGGCGTCGAGGCCTTCGTTGTGGAGGACCTTGGGGATTTCGTAGATGCTGTCGGCGTCGGGGCAGGAGACGACCGCTTCCTCATCGACGTCGCACATCTGAGCGATTTTGTATTTGATCGGCGGTGGGATCGGCCGGTCGGAGCGGCAGACGAGGGCGTCGGGCGTGATCCCGACCTCACGCAAGGCGGCTACTGAATGTTGAGTTGGCTTAGTCTTTTGCTCGCCTGACGGGCCGATGTAGGGCACCAGTGAAACGTGCAGGAAGAAGGCGTTGTCGCGGCCAACGTCACGCCGGACCTGGCGGGCAGCCTCCAAGAACGGCAGCGACTCAATATCGCCGACCGTGCCGCCGATCTCGTGGATGACGATGTCGATATCCGGTTCGGCCATGGCCAACATCTCGGCCTTGATGGCGTTCGTGATGTGGGGAATGACTTGCACGGTGTCGCCGAGATAATCGCCCCGCCGCTCGGCGGCGATGACCGTGGAGTAGACCTTGCCGGTCGTGACATTGGCCACGGCCGACAGGTTGACGTCGAGGAACCGCTCGTAATGGCCGATATCGAGGTCGGTTTCGGCTCCATCCTCGGTCACGAACACCTCGCCGTGCTGGAACGGGTTCATCGTCCCCGGATCGACGTTGAGATAAGGATCGAGTTTCTGCATCGTGACCTTGAGACCACGAGCGACCAGCAGCGAACCCAGGCTTGACGCCGTCAGGCCCTTCCCCAATGAGGAGACGACGCCGCCAGTGACAAAGACATGTTTCGTCATTTTCTTGGCTTTACCCACGGGCCTTCAGCATATCCGGTTGAGCCACCCTTCCGTCCACTCAGCCGTCAGCGGGTCGTGGAGTTGACTGGGGCGTGAGGGTCGGTTGTATGAGGGTTGGTTCGGCCGTTCTCAGTTCAAGCGGATCGTTGGGCAGCGATCTCCGCCTGTGCCAGGCCAGTGATCCGGGAGATTTCCTGATCGCTGAGACCGGCCGCGATGGCGTGCCGGATGATTTCGGCACGCTCTTCAGCATGGCCTTCGGTAAGGCCTTTGGCAAGCCCTTCCGCAAGGCCTTGAGCGAGACCTTCAGCATGCCCTTCTTCCACGGCGGCTTCACGCTCGGCCATCTCAATGCCAATGAATTCGTCCATCGTGATGTTCATGAGGTCTTTCTCCTCCCCCGTGAGGTTGGCGTCGTTAATGATCGTAGCCGCTTCTGCCAGATAGTCGGGAGCATGTTGAGGAATTCCTTGACCATTGAGAAAGTGACACCAAGCCGCCTGTTCTTCCGTGGCAAACAGAGATTTACGGTATTCGACTACGGTGAGTTGAAACTCAGGGATAGCTGCCACGTCGTCCGCTGAATCTGACGTCAGGACAAAGTGATGACAACCCAGTTCTTGCTGAGGATAGAGCGGGAAACCCAGTAAGGCCAGCGACCGGACGGGCAGCAAACTGCGGTAACCAATATCGGGCCGGTAATTCTCGGTGTAACGCCGGAAACCGTAATACAACAGTCGTTTAAGAAAAGCCATGTGCGGTTGGATTTGTAACTCAATGGTCAGATCGGCAACTTGGACCTGGATCGTGATGTCACGTTCGACGTGGAACAGGCGACGGACTTCGTGTAGGTCGTCCAGATGGTCACGCAGAATCTTGGTGTAATGGCCGATCGAGTAGCCATGGGTGAGGTGAATATTTTCTAACGGGACCTCAAGGTCGAAGAAATCGCGGATGAACCCTTGGGTGACGGAGAGATGGCCAGGACTGGCCAGCATCTTTTTGAACAGAAGATCCTGCGTCGGGTGGAGGTGAGAAAAAACAGTCATGGCGTGTCCTTTTGTGTCGTCGAGGCGGTTCCTCCGCCTTAAGGACCATGACGTTGCTGAGCCGGAAATTGTCGGGTCGGCAATAATCTGTGGATAGTTTTTTCGCCCTGTGGACAAGTTCCTGCCCACACCTCGCAACTCATCGCAGGGAAACGAGGGGTAGCCCGCCACGACCGAATCGTTACGCAAATGACATCTGACCGAGCTACGCTGCCCCGGCAGTCGACTGTTGGCGGAGGTGAGCGGTGGCCAAACCTGTCATCGGCGTGATGCCGTTGTGGGATGAGCAGCGGGACAGTCTATGGATGTTGCCGGGGTATTTGACCGGATTGATTGAGGCCGGAGCGGCGCCGGTCGTGCTGCCGCTGACTGATGACGCCGAACTCATCGAACAACTTGTTGATGGTTGCGACGGGTTGGTTCTTACAGGCGGTCAGGATGTCGATCCGGCCGTTTACGGCGCAGAACGGCAACCGTGGTGTGGTGAGACCAATGCGCTATTAGACCGCATGGAGGCCTTAGTGATTGCCCGTGCTCAAGCCACCGATCGGCCAGTGTTGGGGATTTGCCGGGGCATCCAGATCATGGTCGCGCTGGATGGCGGCGATCTTTACCAAGACATAGCGACTGAACTGTCCCCGACTGTCCCCCACACCAACCAACCGGGAGCCGCTAAATCACGACATCCGGTTCATCTAACCGGACCTTTGCGCGAACTTATGGGCGTAGCCGAGATTGAGATCACGAGCTTCCACCACCAAGGTGTGAAATCGCCCGGACCGAACTATGAAGTCATGGCAACGGCGCCCGACGGTCTCATCGAAGCCATCCGTGACCCCCGCTACCGCTGGTGTTGGGCGGTCCAATGGCACCCCGAAATGGCTTTGGCCGACGACGCCACCCAACGGTTATTCAGGGCTTTCGTCGAGGCCTGCCAACAATCGTGAGTCTTGAGATAACTCATCTAACAAGCCGTTGGGGGCTTCACCGGGTGTCACGAGTACGGCATTTACAAAGCGACAGGGCACTAGGCTAGGCTGACCCAACAATTACCGCCTGGCTCACGGGCAGCTGGTGTTTTCTCATCACCAGCCAACTGAATGATGTTCCGTCAGCCTCAATTCCACAGACTGTTCAAACCCAGCCGAAAAGAGAGCACACGATGAAACAAGCCACCAAAATCGGATTGACATTTCTCGGCCTGCTGATCCTGATTGAAGCGATCGGCGGTTTATCCGCCTTGCTGGCCGGCGACATCGCCGCCATCTACGCTGATCTCACGAAACCAGCCCTGTCACCACCGGCCCCGCTTTTCGGGATCGTCTGGCCGATTTTGTATGGCTTGATGGCGCTCAGCCTGACCCTCTATATCTTTTCGACGGACCGCCGCGAAGAGAAAAAACCCGGCCTGATTTTGTTCATCATTCAGCTGTTGCTGAATTTCGTTTGGAGCATCATTTTCTTCGCCGGTGGCTATTGGATCGGCGCCGCCATCATTATCGTGCTCGATATCATCGTGGCTTATCTGGTGGTGCGTTATGCCGCCAGCAGCCGTTGGGCCGCGATCGCCCTGGCGCCCTACCTGATCTGGATCTTGTTCGCGACTTACCTCACTTTCGGTGTTGCCGTCCTCAACTAACCCTCCTCTCTTTCCCACCCGAAAACCGGGTTTCACCAGCCCGGTTCAGTTCGTGCGTGAGTCTTGCCCGGAAGTCTGGCGGCATGAATTCGGCGGTTTCGGAGCGGTGCGGTTTCCTCAGGCGGCCTTTATGACTAGGGTGGTGCCTGGCAATCGACGATCCGCGGTAGGCCAGGTTGTCATTTCTACCCGGTGGCCGCAGGAGCGTCGGGTCGGAACCCTGATACGGTGAACGGCCGTCGGCCTACAGCCGCAACGGCACTCCCGCCCGGGACCATCGTGACGGCGCCTGTGCGGCCTGACCATGATGATGTGAACTGTCCAGCGGTCACGAATACACGAATAGCGGTTTGGAAATGGAGTCTCAACGATGCGAGAGTACGCGAGCAAGCAAGCTCTAGCCGCTGAAATTGAAAAAACCGCTCAACTGTTCATCAGTGAGTTCGATGACATCGCTGAAGCTGATAAAACTATCCGCTTCGACGGCGTTGATCGCACACCCCAAGAAATGCTGGCCTACCAGTTGGGCTGGATGGGACTGATTCGCGGTTGGGACGACGACGAACAATCGGGTAAAGAAGTCACGACGCCCGCCGCCGGTTACAAGTGGAATCAGATGGGTCAGTTGTATCAGGATTTTTACAACACCTACCGTGATTACTCACTGGCCGAATTACGCGCTACCTTCACCACCACCGTCAACGACTTAGTTCAGTGGCTACTGGCTTTCACCGAAGCCGAGGTTTTCCAACCCGGTGGCCGGAAATGGGCCGCCTCAACCACGGCCAACTGGCCGATTTGGAAATGGGTCCACATCAACACGGTGGCGCCGTTCAAAACTTTCCGGACCAAAATCCGCAAGTGGAAGAAACTTCGGGCGGCTCAATTAGCCGACGGCTAAGGTTCGTCAACCGACCATTCATCGGCCAGATGCGCCAGGTCGACCACCTTCATGACAACGTTGTGATCATGCTGATTGATGGTGGTGCTGGCTGTTGCGGCCCACTACTTTGGTGACGCCACCGTCGGCGACTCAGGAACTTCAGCCGCCACCCCCGTGGCCGGTGAAGGCGTCAATTCAGCCTCAGGATCGACGTGGCGAATCGCGAACCGGTCGGCCAGACGTTTCAACGGCCCGGGCGCCCACCAGTTCGCCTGACCCATAATCGACATCGTGGCCGGCACCACCAACAACCTGACCAGCGTGGCGTCGATGAACACGAGAATGGCCAAGGTCAGACCGATTTCCCGGATCGGCGCTAAATCACCGATCGTGAAACCCAAGAAGACGACGATGATGACGGAAGCAGCCGAGGTGATAATCCGGCCGGACCGTTGCAAGCCCCGCACGATGGCAGTTTGGGTGTCGAATCCGCGGTTGTGAATTTCTTTGATCCGATCGAGCAAGAAAACCTCGTAGTCCATCGCCAAACCGAACCCAAAAGCCACGATCAAGGCGACGACGTAGACTTCCATGCCATCGTGGGCGAAGCCATGTTGGGTGGTGAAAATCCAACTGGCGATACCGAGGCTGGCCAGAATCGACAACACGTTGGTCACCAAAGCCTTGAGCGGCACGACCACCGATCCGGTCATGAGGAACAACAACAGGAACACCGCCACCACGACCAGCGACCCCGCCAAGGGCAGCCCGTCCAGCAACGACTGCTGGAAATCCAACTGCGAAGCGGCGTCACCCCAGATCAGAACCGGGGCGTCGAGGGCCCGCAAAGCTTTGACCGTCTCAACCGCTTGCTTGCCACTGGGATCAGCCAAGTCAAGCCCGATCGAATAGATCAGATGACCGCCGTCGGCATCGGTGGCAACCGGGCCTTGGACCTGATCGACGTGCTCAACGCCAGCCAGTTGATCGGCTACCTGGGCCGCTTGGTCGGCGTCCAGTGGCCCGGTCGTGACGGCGTATAAATCAGCGTTTTCCAGGTAGGGGTAGCTGCGATCAAGTTCGTCGTAGTACTGACTCTGAGCCATATCGTCGGTCAGCAAATCGTAACCACTCGACCGCATCTGCAAGTTCCCCACCAAACTGGCCGCGGCCACGAGGGCGGCCACCCCGACCAGGAAGACCGGCCAGCGGAAACGCTGACTCCAGGCAGCCAGGCGGGCGAAGAAACCATGATCACTGGAGCTGTCCCCCAGACCTTGCAAAATCCGGCCCACAAAGGGCACCCGGCGCAGTGGCGACGGCCGAACAAAGCGGTGTCCGACCAGGCCTAACACGGCTGGCACCAAGCTCACTGCGGCCAGCATCGCCAGCACTACGGACATCGCGCCGGCGATCCCGATCCCGCGTAACAGGTCGGCCTTCATGAAGACCAAGCCGAGCACACAGACGGCGATCGTCAAGGCCGAAAAAGTCACGGTTCGGCCGGCCGTGGCGTGGACCTGGTTGACGACGCGCTGAATCACCGGATCATGCCGGGGAACGGGTCGATCGAAGTCGAGCCGCCCCAGCTCTTCGCGGAAACGCGACACGATCAACAGGCCGTAATCAATCGACAAGCCCATACCGATGATCGTGATGACATTGACGACGACCGAATCGACGGCCATGACCTGATTGAGCAGAATCAGACCACCCAGCCCGGTGACAATCGCGGCCACCGCCCCGATCACGGGCATCAGGGCCGCCAACAAACCGCCGAACACGATGATTAAGACGATCAGGGCCGCCGGCAAAGCGATCTGTTCGGCCCGGAACAACTCGGCTTCCATGAAGTCGTTCATCTCGGCGATCACCAGGTCGGTACTGGAGACGATGAATTGACCGCCGACCGCCGCCGTCACGTCAGCCCCCAACTGGTCGAGCCGATCGGCCACGGCCGCACTGGCGGCTTTTTCGGCCGCCCGATCGGCCGGTGGCATCAACTCGACCGAGATCACGAAACCATCGCCGTTGGTCGACCAGTACTGCCCGTTGTAGGGCTGATCGGGCGGCCAATCGGCCGGCGGGGTCTGGAACGGGTCGTTGATCTGGGAAACGTAATCGAGGGCCGCCAACTCGGGCCGGGCCGCTGCCACCAAGGCGCCTGCCGACTGCACCGTCGCCGGCTCGGTGATGTCGATCTGGCGCACCATCAGATTGACCGTTGAAGCGCCTGATTGGGTGAGAATGTCCTCAGCTTGTTGGGAATCCGAGCCTGGCACTTGGGGCCGGTTGGTTTCCAGTTGGGAGAAGATACTGGGCCCGCCGATACCGAAGATCGCCACGCCGCCGGCCGCTACCGCCACGGCTGCCCAGATGATCACGACAATGATCGGATGGTGGCTGATAAAGCGCCCGGATCGTTCGAACACGATCTCATTCTTTCACTCAGTGGTAGTTCTTGGGGCCGGGTAGTTGAGAGTAATCGGCGCGCTGAACGATTCTTTGATCGTCCGCGGGCTCAGCCAGCGGCAAAGATGCCAGATTGAGCCGTTTTTGTCATTCGTGCCCGAGGCTCGGGAACCACCGAATGGCTGTTGCCCGACCACGGTCCCGGTGGGTTTGTCGTTGATATAGAAATTGCCGGCCGCCAACCGTAGTTGTTCGGTGGCCTGGACGATGGCCGCCCGGTCGGTTGACAGGACCGAGCCGGTCAGGCCGTAGGGGCTGGTCGAGCCGACCAAGTCGATGACGAAATCCCACTCGCTGTCGGGATAGACGTAGACGTTGAGCAGGGGGCCGAAATATTCGGTCGTGAACCCCAGCGAGGTGGGGTCCGAACTCTTGACGATGGTCGGCCAGATATACCAGCCGTCGCGGTCATCGACCCGGCCGCCGGCGATGATCTGACTGGTCGGTGAAGCCTGGGCGGCTTCGATTGCGGCGCTGACCTGGCGCCAAGCCGCCTGATCGATAACCGCCGACGTGAAACAGTCGAGATCCCGCACGTCGGCGACCGACACGGTGTTCGTCAATTCGGTCAGTTCGGGAGCGATCCGTTGCCACAACGACTTCG
>JAISGZ010000163.1 GCA_031262845.1 Propionibacteriaceae bacterium
GTCATCGGCCATAGTGCGAGCCTAGATCATGAAATCCCCGGCGTCCACGACCGGACCGGGCAGGGCTCGGTCCCGTGATTCAAGGCGCGTTCAGACGATTTGTTTCATGAATCGTCGTGTCTGCGGTTCGGTCCCGTTATCAATGGCGCATTCACCGCACCCAGTGGGACGTTCAGCCGTGTGGCCAACGTCGATAGCCCCTTAACAACCCCACCTCCGCCGTGGTAACGACAGCACCGACCAGCACGAATCACACGTCATCGACGACGCGACTGAGCACATCACTCACAGCGCCACACCGAGCAAGGCATCGATCGCCGCCACGACCTCAGCCCGATCTGCCCCTGGCTCGGCCGCCCAGGCGTCGACCAGGGCCAGAGCCCGATCGGCGTGGAGATCATCGCGCACCGCCGCCCGCATCGCCGCCACCGTCGCCGCGGCCGGGGTGGCAACGGAAGACTGGCTCGCACCCTCATTCGCGGCCGTCCGCCAGCGCTCCAGTCGAGCTTCAGCGTCACTGAGGTCCGACGGCGTCCACGACCACGGTTGGCGGTAGTGATGGGCCAGCAAAGCCAACCGGATCGCCATCGGATTGGCGCCTTGCCGCCGTAACTGCGACACGAAGACGAGATTGCCCCGCGACTTGCTCATCTTCTCGCCGTCCAAACCGACCAGACCAACGTGGGCGTAGACCTCAGCTAGTGGCTGCCCGGTGGCGCTGAAGGCTTGGGCGGCGCACATCTCGTGGTGGGGAAAGATCAGGTCCTCCCCGCCCCCCTGAAGATCGAAGGCCGGACCCAGCGTGTCCAGCGCCAAGGCCACACATTCGACGTGCCAACCGGGCCGGCCCCGACCCCACGGCGACTCCCAGCTGGGTTCTCCCGGCCTAGCCAAACGCCAAACTAGGGCGTCGAGCCGATGTCTTTTACCAGGCCGGTCGGGGTCGCCACCGCGTTCGGCGAACAACTGTTCCATGGCCGCCGGCTCAAGGCCCGACAGAGAACCAAAAGTCGGGGCTGAGTTCGTGCAATACCAATCGGGATAGTCGGGATCGGCGACTTGATAAACCACGCCGGCGGCCCGCAGCCGGTCGATCAACCGACTGACCTGGTCGATCGATTCGACGACGCCGAGGTAGTGGTCGGGCGGGATGATCCGCAGCGCTGTCATATCGGTCCGGAACAGGTCGATCTGGTCGGTCGCCAAGGCGGTCCAGTCCGCGCCCGTGGCCGTTGCCCGCTCCAACAGAGGATCATCGACATCGGTCACGTTTTCGGTGTAGCTGACTGTCAGACCGAGATCTCGCCAAACGCGATTGACGAGGTCAAACGTCAGGTAGGTGAAAGCGTGACCGAGGTGGGTGGCGTCGTACGGCGTGATCCCGCAGACGTACATCCGGGCCTGGCCGGCCGTCGGACCAGTTGCCTCTTGACGCCCGGTCGCCGTGTTCTTCAGCCACAGTCGGCCTTCGTCGGACGGTAGCCGGGGAATGATCGGCGCAGGCCAAGAACGCATGGGTTGAGCTTAGACCGGGCCGACCACTCGTTGGCCAACTTCCAAGCCGTCGACGGCGGCCGCGATCTCCGCCGAAATCGGCACCACGGCGTCGCGCTGTTGGCCGGTGGCCTGGCGGAAGCTGGCTTCGTCCGAATAGTCGGTCGCCGGACCGCCCGAAACCGGCTGCCAGCGCACCAAACGCCGTTCCGGCGTGGCCGCCAAATCATTACCGTTGACTACCAGCTCGAGTTTCGACACCGGCGAATTGGCATTGTTCTGCAACCGCAAACTGGTCCACCAAACCGCCGTGTTATAGCCATCGTCCCAGGTCAAACCCTGGTTAACCGGGGCTTCTAGACGGTTGTTGATGATTTCGACACCAGTCGCCGCGTAGGTCACGCACTGTGGCGCCGAACCAGCACAGTAAGCCTCGGGCCGACGTGGGTCGATGATGCCGGCCACCGGCCGCCGGCTGTCCTGTTGCACGACCAGATTGATGTGATTCGCGCCGATGGTGTTATTCCAGACTTTCGTCAGAGCCGAGTTGAAGACGTTGATGCCGTGCCAGGTGTTATTGGTGACGATGTTGTTGGCCACGATGACCGATTGCGAGATTTCGACCACCAGACCGTCCGCCTCATTGCCGCGCATCGTGTTGCCGGTAATCGTCACACCGACCGCGGATTCGTCGAGCCATAAACCCGTGCTGTTGTTGTTGTCAAAACTGCTGTCGCTGATGACGGCGTCGCGCAGACGGGTTATCTTGACACCGGCGGCCACCGGGGCGTGGTTGAACTGTTCCGTGTTGTTACCGGTCGCGACCACTCGCAGCAAGCGCAAATTGTCGGCGTAACCGGCTGAAACACCGGCCAAGCCGTTATTCCGCGCGGTCAAGTTGACCAGGCTGACATCGGCGGCGCCGGCGCTGACGCCCTGGGTGGCGTTGTCCTCGACCACCAGGTTTTCGAGCCGGGCGCCCCGTCCCCAGTCGAGCACGTGAGCGGCCGGATTTTCCACCGGACCCTGGGAGCCGAGACCGTCGATCCGGATCGTGCCCATATCCGGCACCGAGGTGCCGTAGCGACGGACGCCGAGCCCGCGAATGGTGACGTTCTTGGTCGCGATCTGAACGGCGATCGCCCGTTGGTAAGTGCCGGCGAATGGGCCCTTGGTTGAAGTCACAGTCGGCGCGCCCTCGGGTATCCCCGTCGCCCGGACTTCCTGACCGGCCGGGTTCGAACCCAGATAGAGCTGGTCAGCGGCATCATCGATCCAGAAAGTGCCTGGTCCGACCTCGGCTAAGGTCGCCACCTCGGTCAGTTCCCGGCCCCCGAGCCAAACCTGATCCGGATGAGCCGCCATCGGCCGGTCGGGATTGACGAAAGCCCAGCCTTCAGCCGTATTGTCCGCCACCCCGCGGGTGTAGGTCGGCGAGGCGTCCAGGTTGACTGTCCACCTGGCCCGCCAAACCGATCGACCGGCCGCACCGGTGGCGGCTGTCCAACCGCTGACCGGCGTTGAGCCGTCCAGCCAGACGGCTTCGCCGGGGTAGTTCTGAATTGTCGAACCGGCCATGTATTGCTCGTTGATCAGGACGGTTTCAAAGTAGTTACCGGCTCGCACCACCACGGTGCCGCCGCGGGCCTGTTCCAGAGCTTTCCGGATCGTCCGCTTCGGCGCCGAGACCGTACCGTTATTACTGTCGGAACCGGTCGCCTGATCGACGAAGACAGCCCCCGCCGGAATGGCGTAGCGGGCTTGTCCGACCGGTAACGAGCCCGCCGTTGTCGGCAGTGTCGGGTCGGCCGAAGCGGTCGGGCTGACAGCGGTTGACGGCTCCGCCGACGGCGTGCGGCTGGGCTGAGGGATGACAGTCGGCAGCGGTATCACCGGCGGCAACGGCCGGCAACCGACCGTCACCAAGCTGGCCCCGATCAGAACCGGCAGTGCGATCGCCAGCCGCAGCCACCGCCGTCGGGTTTGCTGCGATCCAGTTGGTTCGGCCCTTCGGCCAGCCGTGACCTGTGAGTTGTGGTTGTCGCGTGATGTTGTCATGAGAGAAAACCGCCCAACTGCCCGGCTGGACCGAAGCGTTTAGAGGTGCTGAGGAACAACCAAGAAATCTTGACTAATTCCAATTATCGGGAACCCTAGTGCCCTGTCGCATCTAAATGCCGTATTCGCGGCACCCGGTGGGGCACCCAGCCGCGTTGTCGTCGTCGCCGGTAGATCCACTACCGGCTCCTCCTCCGCCTTGCTAGCCACCCCACCGGCCACCACGAATAACACGACATTTAGATGCGACAGGGCACTAGCGATGGCCTCTGACAGTCGCAAAACTCAGCCTCACGACAGCCCTCTTCAATGCCCGGTCTGGGAAAGCGACTGGGAGCCCACCGAGCATTGCGAAAACGGCTTTCCCGCGGGTGAGAATCTCGATCCGCCAGCCCCTTAGACGACCTGGCGCAACCACCGGACCGGTTCGGTTTCACCGGCCATCCGGAACGGCTCCAGTTCATCGTCCCAGGCCTCACCGAGCAAGCGAGATAGCTCCACGACCAGCCGTGACGAATCGTGACGGGCTTGCCGCAAGGCTTGGCGTAATTCGTTCTCCCCCACCACCAAGTCGCCGGCCGGGCTGGTCTGAGCGTGGAACAGGCCCAAGTCCGGTGTATAGGCGAAGCGCAGGCCTTCATTGGCCGTGGTGGGTTCTTCGGTGACTTCGAAGCGCAGTTGTGGGAATCGTTGCAAGGTTGAAACCAGACGGGTCGACGTACCAACCGCTCCTGACCAGGTCACTTCAGCCCGATAGGACGAGGTCTCAACTTCTTGGGGTGTCCAGCCGAACCGCAAGGGCCGACCCAGAGCCGAACTGACCGCCCACTCGATGTGTGGGCATAACGCCGCTGGAGCGGAGTGAATAAAAACGACACCGCTCGTCATCATGTTCATCAGGCGCCTCCTCGGTCAAACGTCTTCCCCTGATCGTTTGACCGCCGGACTCGGCGCTGGTTGTTCTCACAGGCTACCGCAAGCCGTCAGACCGGACGTGATGGCGCGGTTGAGCCGATCGACTGAGTTAACTGTGGTGGGGCCCGGTGACTGCGAATTTCGAGTCAGCCGGGCCTTGAGGGCCGTCTCAGCCCTTGACCGCTCCCGCGGTCACACCTTTAATAATGTGCCGTTGACCGATGAGATAGAACACGACGATCGGAATAATTGACAAGACGAGCATGGCCATGAAACCACCCATGTCTTTTTGACCGTAGGAACCCTGCATATAGCTCTGGACGGCGATCGGAATGGTTTTGTAGTCGGTGCCGATGGTCAAATACGGCAGCCGGTAATCGTTCCAGACCCACATGGCGTTAAGAATTGCCACCGTGACCGCTGTTGGCCGCAACACCGGGAAGATGATTTTGAAAAAGACCTTGAGTGGCGAAGCCCCGTCGATCATGGCCGCCTCTTCTAATTCGATGGGGATCGACCGAATGAAACCGACGAAGATGAATACGCTGAGCCCGGCTCCAAAACCGGTGTAGAGCAGGATAATGCCGACCGGGTTATCGAGGTGAGTCGTGTTCGCTAATTTCGACATCGTGAACATGACCATGTCGAAGGGCACGATCATCGAGAAGACGAACAGGTAATACAAGGCCGTCGTGTACCAGGCTTTGACTCGGGCGATATACCACGCTGTCATCGGCGTGACGACACAGATCACCAAGACTGAGAACACGGTGATGAACAACGAGTAACCCAAAGCCGACAAGAAACCTGTCCGCTGCAAGCCGTCGGTGTAGTTCGAGGTCGCCGCAAAGCTATTCTCATTCGGTAGCGCAAAAGGCTCATTCATAATGAACAAATTGCTCTTGAACGAGTTGATGATGACGAACACGAAGGGCACCAGCCAGAGAATGGCCAGAACCAGTAAACCCCAGAAACCGATTTTACGGAAGAGTCGATTACGTTCCGACATTAT
>JAISGZ010000103.1 GCA_031262845.1 Propionibacteriaceae bacterium
GTAATCGTTCTCTTGACCGATCCGGACTGTCACGTCGTGGGTCGCCTCACCGAGCAGGCGCAGCAAAATAACTTGCTCTTCGAGGGCTTCCAGCACCGGTTTGACCGTGCTCTCGAACTGATCGGCGAAGCGGGCCAGGTTCCCGACCCCGCCGACCACCACCCGGGTTTCCGGGTCAATCGCGATCAGATCAAGCAGGTGAACACACAGGTTGCTGGCCAGCGGCCGCAGCTCAGGCGCGATCTGTTCGGGGAAGTCACCCAGCCGATCGGCCGCCTGGCGCAGTGGCTGGCCTTGGAGGGTGGCGTTGAGCCGCTGATGGAGTTGGCTGAGGTCGTCATCGGAGGCGGCGCCCAGATCGACGTAATGTTGCCGGACCGTTCCCGACGAAGTCACGAGGATGATCAGCCCGCGCGATTCGGCCAAGCGGACAATATCGATTTGGCGTACCAGGGCTGAATTGATGACGGGATACTGCACGATCGCGACTTGGCTCGTAACCTGAGCTAACAACCGGACGGTCCGAGTGACGATGTCGTCGAGATCAACCGCCCCGGCCAGGAAACGGCTGATGGCCGCCCGTTCGGCGCGCGACAGCGGCTTGATTTGGGCTAGCCGGTCGACAAACAGGCGGTAGCCCTTGTCGGTCGGAATGCGGCCGGCCGAAGTGTGGGGCTGGGTGATGTAGCCCTCTTCTTCGAGCGCCGCCATGTCATTGCGGACCGTAGCCGGGGAAACATTGAGCTGATGGCGCTCGACCAGGCTGCGCGACCCAACCGGCTCGCGGCTTTGGACATAGTCCGACACGATCGCGCGCAAGACGGCCAGCTTGCGATCATCCAACATTGTCCGCTCCTGATGGTTTAACCACACCCACGTCTAGCACTCGCCCGGAGTGAGTGCCAGTCTACCTGGGTTCTGCCAGGTCCCCGAAATCTCGCCGTGGGCCCCGTGACCAGTGGTTGATTCTGGTCGGGCTCAGACTCCTCGACGGTAAAGTAACCAGGCAGCGACAACCCGACGGAGAACGATGGAATTCAGCCCAGTCACCCCCCACGTTTGGCGCACGGTCGTCGAACCGGCCACGGTCACGGTCGGCCTCATCGTCGGCTCCAGCGCCAGCTTGTTGATCGATCCCGGCACCTCACCCGCACAAGGCCAGGCCATCCGCCACGCGGCCCGTCAAATCACTGACCTACCTCTGCGATCAGTCGTTGTCACGCACGGACACTGGGACCACGTCAACGGGTTGCCGGCCTTCGCCGACGTCGAAACGATTGGTCACGAGAGTTTGCTTCCGACCGCCGACCCGGTCGCGGACACGGACTCCACCGACTACCCGCCCGTCACCTTGTCCCAGCCGATCGCCAGCATCGCCGTCCGTGACTTGGGCGACTTGACCGTCGAAATCGCCCACTTCGGCCGCGCCCACAGCCGCGGTGATCTCATCATCGCCGTCCCGGCCGACCGGGCTTTCTTCGTTGGTGACCTCATCGAAACCGCTGGCCCGCCCCAATTCGACGCCGCCTCGTCGGTCGATGGCTGGGTTCGCAGCCTCGACGCCCTGCACGGACTACTGAAGCCGGGAGACACCGTTATCCCGGGTCACGGCCCGACGACCGACCTGTGGGAAGTCAGCCACCAACGGGTCGGCCTGGCCGCGATCTGGGACCAGACCGAATGGGCCTTCTACCGCGAGCTGCCGGTTGACCAGATTTTCGACTACGACAACCTCGAATGGCCGTGGGACCGGGCGACGGCCGAAGCCGGTATCCGGTTGGCCTACGCCGAACTCGAGCGCCGACCGAAACCCAAAACGCCACCGCAGCTGTTCGGGTAGGGCCGCGGAGACGAACCTGGTCTCTGATGGGCCGCCGCCTCAATCGACCAGTCGTCGCTCCTGCCTTCGCAGCGTCCGGCCGAACCGCTCAATCAACTCCCGGTCAGGATTACCGGCCGACCGTTACTGGCGCCCGAACTTCGGCGTGGTCGTCTCCGGCGGCCATCTCACCTATGATCACGCCCGTGCTTGGTGACGTTCGCGAACGCTCGGCCGCGACCCGAGAAATCCTGGTGGCGGCCTTCTGCGGTCTGCTGCTGTTGGCCAATGTCGCCGCCACCAAGCTGATCGCCGTCGGACCAGTGTGGGCTCCCGGCGGCGTACCCCTGTTGCCCTTGGTCTTCGACGGAGGCGCTCTACTCTTCCCGTTGACCTACATCTTGGGCGATGTGCTGGCCGAGATTTTCGGCTTCCGGGCCGCTCGCCGGGCCATCTTCCTCGGTTTCGTGTTGTCCTTGTTGGCCTCACTGTCGTGGTGGGCGGTCGATCTGGCACCGGCGGCCGACAGTTGGGGCAACCAGGCCGCTTGGCATTCCGTCCTCGGCTTCGTACCCCGTATCGTCGCCGCCTCCTTGGCCGGCTACCTGGCCGGCCAGTTGATCAACGCCCGGGTGCTCGTCTGGTTGCGGGACCGGGCTCGCCCCGGCAGTCTGTGGGCCCGCCTGCTCGGCTCCAGCGTTATCGGTGGCGCCGCCGACACCATCCTGTTCTGCACGATTGCTTACGCCGGCCTGGTCAGCGGCGGTACTTTGGCCAACTACACGATCACGGGCTATCTCTACAAGCTCGCCGTCGAGGTCCTTCTGCTCCCGCTCACGACACGCTTCATCAGGCTGGTGGGCCGTTGGACCAAACCGGTGACGGCGGACGGCCAGCCGACAGCAGATAGTCCGCCGGGTCAGTGAGGCTTCGGGAAATCCGGTCCAGTGGTGTTTTGCGGGCCCGGTGGTACTCTCAGGAAATCCACCGGTTCTTGATGCACCGGTATCATCCCTTCCCAAACCTGAGCGAGGAGGGTCCATGTCTGAGACTGCCACCTTAACGTTGCCCGACGGGACGACCTGCGAGCTGCCTGTCATGGTGGGGACCGAAGGTGAAACCGGCCTTGATATCCGCCATCTCCGCGAGCAAACCGGCTACATCGTGGTCGATGACGCTTATCTCAACACCGCCTCCTGCCAGTCCGCCATCACCTACATCGACGGCGAACAGGGAATTCTGCGTTACCGCGGCTACGACATCCAGGACATCGCCCAACGGTCGAATTTCATCGAAACTGCCCAAATTCTCATCTGGGGTGACCTGCCGAGCGCCGAACAACGTAAGCGCTTCTCAGATTTGTTGACCGAGAATTCGTCGATGCCGGAAGATTTCCGCTCCCACTTCAAAGGCTTCCCGTCGCATTCACACCCGATGTCGATTTTGTCGGCCATGATCAACGCTCTCCAAAGTTACGATCTGCCGGGCCTGATCATCGATGACGCCGATGAATTCGAGCGGGTTTCAGCCTCCTTGATTTCAAAAATTCGCACGATCGCCGCGGCCGCTCATAAATCATCGATCTCCGATCCGATTATGTATCCCCGCTACGACCTCCAGTACACGGCTAATTTCCTGCACATGATGAAGTCGAAGCCGCATAAGGAATATATTCCGACACCGGCCGCGACCCGGGCGCTCGACCTTTTCTTGGTCTTACACGCCGATCACGAACAAAATTGCTCGACCTCGACCGTGCGCATGGTGGCTTCCGGCCAAGCCAACCTGTACGCCAGTGTGGCGGCCGGGGTCTGTGCCTTGTGGGGGCGGCTGCACGGCGGTGCCAACCAGGCCACGGTCGAAATGCTGACCGAAATTCAAAACTCTGGCATGACCGCCCAGCAATATCTCGACAAGGTCAAGGACAAGACCGCCGGCATTCGCCTCATGGGCTTCGGCCACCGGGTCTACCGGAATTTCGACCCGCGGGCCAAAATTCTCAAGCAGGCCGCCGACGATTTACTCGACGAATTACACATCACCGACCCGCGACTCGACCTGGCCCGGTCGCTCGAAGAG
>JAISGZ010000151.1 GCA_031262845.1 Propionibacteriaceae bacterium
GGGCGTGCCGTGCTCGATGAAGGCCCAGCGCGCCACCCACAACACCTGGACGATCGTGATGCCGACGGCCTGCTTCAAGGCGACCGGGCGGAACCACGGCGAGGCCACCGCGGCGCGCAGCCACTGGAAGACCAGCGCCAGGCGCATGATGACGTAACCGATCGTTGTGACCGCGAAATCAAAGTCCTCCATGGCCGGTTTGACGCCGGCCGCTAAGACCAGCGCGCCGGCCATCTGGACGAAGGTGCAGAGGCGGTAAAGCCAATCGTCGGTGTCGAAGGCGGAGGCGAACCAGGTATAGCTATCCCAGGCCAGCCAAATCGAAAAGAAAACCATGAGGAAAGCCGCCGTCGCCTGGCCGAAGTGGCCGGTTTCCTCAAGATCGAAGAGGGTTGAGGCAGCAATTCCGACCGCGGCCGCGAACACCAGATCGAAGAACAATTCCAGTGGGGTGGCCGCCCGGTCGTGTTTTGTTGGATCGCGAGCGAACATCCGGCGTAATCCGAAACGTGATTGACGCCGGGGATCGTTGTCCGGCATGACGCGCCGGTGTTCCCGGGGGATGGCCGCTAATTCGGCGACGTAGTCCGGGGTTTCGGGCAGCTTGAGACGTTTGAGAAGGCTCTGACCTGGCCGTTGCGGGGAATCTGATCCGGCTGCTTGCGAATCCACATTGACATAATTCCATGCCGGGCCAGTCAGCTTTTCCCAGGCCCGCCAACAACCTCTCAATGGTGGCCGATTAGGGTTGTCACCGTGCAGTTTGGTCGAGGGCTGTGTCACCGCCCAAGTGGCTTCGATCGAAGGGAGCGGACATGACCACCATCAACGCCGGGGTGGCGATGTTACGGGTTTTGGAAGACTGGGGAATTGACCACATTTATGGCATCCCCGGTGGCTCTTTCAATTCGACGATGGACGCCTTGTTCGCCGAATCGTCGCGTCTGCGCTATATCCAAGTCCGGCACGAAGAGGTCGGCGCCCTGGCGGCGGTGGCCGATGCCAAGTTGACTGGCCAAGTCGGCGTGGTGTTCGGGTCGGCCGGCCCCGGTGCGACCCACCTCATCCAAGGCTTGTACGACGCCGCCATGGACCACGCGCCGCTGGTCGCCTTACTCGGTCAAGTGGCTCATACGGCGATGAACACCTACGCCTTCCAAGAACTCAACGAGAACCCGATTTTCGCCGATGTGGCGGTCTACAACCGGACCGTGATGTCACCCGAGCAACTGCCCGTGGTCGTCGATCACGCCATCAAAGAGGCTTACCAACACCGTGGCGTGGCCGTTGTGACAATCCCGGTCGACCTCGGTATGGGGGATATCGAGGACAGTTTCCGATCGTCGGCCTCGACCCGGCGCGATGGCCTGATGCTGCCAGCCGACGATGACATCGCGGCCGCCCTCGATCTGTTGGCGGCGGCCCAACGGCCCTACCTCTACATCGGCCAGGGCCTGCGCGGTCAGCGGGCCACGGTCGAAGAATTCGCCAAGCACTTCGCGCTACCCGTGGGAGCCTCGTCACTGGCCAAAGGCATCGTGCCCGATCATTTCCGGCACTTCATGGGGATGGCCGGCCGAGTCGGCATGAAACCCGGGGTCGAAGTCCTCGCGGCCAGCGACCTGATCATCTTCGCCGGCTCAGATTTCCCGTTTGGCCAGGCTTTCTTCCCTCGGTCGGCCAAGTTCATCCACATCAACACCGACCAAGCCACCTTTGGCCGCCGCCACCCGGTCGACGTCGCCATCCTCGGCGATGCCGGGGTGGCGCTCGAAGAGATGCGGCAGCGTGGAGCCAGCCGAGCGCCGGACGTCTGGTTGGCGGCCGCCCAGGCCAACAAAGACGAGTGGGAGGCCTGGTGCCATAGCTTCGACCGGGCCGAACCAGAACAAGGCTTATTGCGCCCGGAGCCGGTCTTCGCCGCCATCAACGCCATCGCCACCGACGACGCCATCTTCGTCACCGACGTCGGTAACGTGACGGTCAACTCGGTCCGGCATCTGGCCTGTCACGACCGTCAGCAGTTCATGACCAGTGGCCTGTTCGCCACCATGGGGAACGCCTGGCCGGGCGGTATCGGGGCCCAACTGTCGTTTCCCCAGCGGCAAGTGTTCACGCTGGCCGGTGATGGCGGGGCGGCCATGATGCTGCCGGCTTTGGTGACCCAAGTCCAGTACCGTTTGCCGATTATCAACGTGGTTTTCACAAATCGGGCGCTGGGCTTTATCGAGGCCGAACAAGAAGACACCCGGCAAACGAAATTCGGCGTCTATTTGGATGATATTGATTTCGCCGCCACCGCTCGGGCCTTGGGCGCCGAGGGCTGGAGCGTGAGAAATCTGGCTGACTTGGAGGCGGCTTTTACGGCCGCCGCTCATCTCGGCGAGCGGCCGATCGTGATCGATGTCAAACAAATCGACGCCCGGCCCTTGCCGGTCGAACAACTCAAATTGGACCCGGAAAAGTATTCGAGCACCGAGATAACGGCTTTCCGGCAGCGCTACCAAGCCGACGGTTTGACGGCTTTTCGGCAAATTCTCGAGCGGGCCGGAGCTTAGCTTTCTGTCACATTTTTCCAGACCTGACCGAACACTATTGTTAAGGCTTAATCTCACCCGCACGGTCGACCGTTAATGGTGTGTGAAAACATTTGTTCAGCTGTCGCCGGAAGTGGTAGACATGGCTGTCGACGATTCGACCCGAAGCGTCACTCAGCTCGCTGCCCGACAATCTGAGGGCAGCGTCATCTCTGACGGGGCAAGGCGGCCCCACCAAGGAAAGGAATGTCATTATGACTATGGAATTAACGTTGGTTCATCCCGAATCGGCCAGTGTCGAGCAGCGTGATCCCGGCGGTGTCAGCACCACAGCGAAGTCCGACCAGCCAACTCAACCCCTCGTGCCAACCAGTCCCACGGTGACCGACGATCGCGGCTACCAACTCACAACGACCGCCGAAGCCGCTCAGCTTTACAACCGCGGCGTCCATCACATTCTGGGATTACACACCGGCGCTTTGGCCTTACTCGACCAAGCCGTCACCACCGATCCGACCTTCGCCCTCGGCCACGCCGCCAAAGCCCTGTTGGGCTACGAGATGTGCGCCCCGACGGTGGTGCCCGATGAGCTGTATCTGGCCGAAATTTACGCCGAGAAAGCCACCGACCGGGAACGCAGCCACGTCAACGCCGTCACCGGCCACGTCCGGGGTCGCAAAAACGCCTTGGTCGATCACGTCCGGCGTTATCCGCAAGACGCCTTGTTGCTCAATTCGATCATTCCGACGATCCAATTCGCCGGCGCGGTCGAAGTGCCGCAGGAAGCCTGGGACATCGTCGAGCAGGCGGCGCCGGCCTATAGCAACGATGATTGGTGGTTCCTCGGCACGCTGAGCTTCATCCGCCAAGAACAACTGCGATTCGACGAGGCCCTCGATTTGGCCTGCCGGTCGCTCGATCTCGAACCGTCGGGCGGTCACGCTGCCCACGCCCGTGGCCACGCCCACTACGAACTCGGCGATCACGTCAACGGCTTGGATTTCATGTCCAACTGGGTGGTCGGCCCCGGCGCCGAAGCCGAATCGCTCGATCACTTGGCCTGGCACGCCGCCGTTCACGAATTGTCGCTCGGCGATGTCGAGGCTGTTCGGCGCCGTTACGCCAGCCAGCTCAACCCGGCCCGGATGCTCGGTTGCCGATCGCTGATTGATGGCGGGCAACTACTGTT
>JAISGZ010000215.1 GCA_031262845.1 Propionibacteriaceae bacterium
GCCAGGCCAAACCCGTGGCTTGACCGAGCCCAAAACTGGTCAGGTAATCGGATAGCTGGCCCTTGTCGATCTGGCGGGTCAACAGGGCGGTGCCAATGTTCGAACTGTGAGCTAAGACCCCGGTCGCGGTGAACGACAGCGTGCCGTGAGGACTGTCGTCGTTCAGTGTCCGACCGCCCGACATGATGTAGCTCGGTATCAGGACTCGCGTCTGCGGCGTCACCAGACCGGAGTCCAACAAGGCCGCCATCGTCAAGACCTTCTCGACCGAACCGGGCTCGTAGACCTCGGTCAGGGCTTGGTTGCTGAGATTCTCGGCTTTGGCCGCGCCGAGATCATTGGGGTCGAAGGTCGGATAGTTGGCCAGCGCCAGCAACTCTCCGTTTTTAACGTTCATGACGATGGCGACGCCAGAACTGGCCTTGTGTTCGGCGACCGCCTGTTGTAACCGTTGCTCGACCTGATATTGCAAGCCAGCGTCAATCGTCAGTTCGTAGGAGACGCCATTCTGGGGCGCTTCCAAGACCGTCGAACCGGTCGGTATCCGGCCGTACGAGGTGGCTTCGTAGACTTCCCGGCCGTCCACTCCGGCCAGGTTCGTGTTGAGCGCCAGTTCCAGGCCACCGCCGCCGGACCAGGGATATTGCTTGGCTTCATCGAGAGCCTGGTCGTAGACCATGAACCCGAGCAGGTTGGCCGCCAGCGTGCCTTGGGGATAGTGCCGGACGGGAGCTTGTTCCTCGTCGATGCCGACGTAGCCGAGATTGGACAAATCCTGGGTCACGAGGACGTTCTTGTAGTCCCGGACATTGCGGCTGACGACGGCGTAACGGAGCGGCTGGCCCTCGTCACCGGTCGACCGGCGCAAGATGTTGTAGTACTCCTCAAAGTTGCCGCCCAACCGGTTGTACAAGATACCGGCGATCAGGCCGGGGCCGGCGCTGGCTTTCAACCGGCTGCGCAACCCCATCTCAGCCGGGTCGAGGCCATTACTGGCCACGATCGTCGGATCGGCCACGATGTGAACGGCCGGCTCCGAACTGACGAGCAATTCCCCGTTCCGGTCGGTGATCGCACCGCGGGTAGCGGGGATGGCGGTCGTCCGTAAGGTCTCGTTTTGGGCGTAGACAGCGTTCGACCCCGGGTCGAAGGCCTGCAATTGAACCGCCCGAACGCCCAAGGCCGAGGCGATCAGCGCACACCCGACCAAGCCGATCGTCAGCCGCCGCGCGGGTGACCCCAAAGGCGCTTGCCAGCGGCGGGAAGACCGCTGAGGGGGGCGACCGGCGGGGCGCCGCCGGGCGCCTGAGACTGCTGTTGGCCGTGACATCAAGCCTCCTCAGACTGGTTGGCGGTGTTGGCAGTGTTGGCGCCGGTCTGACTGTCGGTCGTGGCCGGGGCGACCGCGGACGTGGCCGCGTCGGTCAGGGCCGGCGCCGCCACCGACGTTACGGCCATGGCGTTGGCCAAGGCCTGATTGAGCTTCGGCAATTCCTGACCGGCCACAACTTGGTTGACCCCCGTCACCTGGCCGCTCGTCAGATCGATAAAGGTGCCGTAGGGGTTGGCCACCATCCCCAGAGTTTGAGCCGCCCGGGCCAATTCCTGGGGCGTCGTCCGGGCCGCCAAGCCGGCTTCCAGGTACGACTCCTGGGCGCTCAGGGCGTCCGCCTCGGCCCGTAGGTCATTAAGCGTGAAAGCCTGCTGCTGCAAGGTCGTTTGCAGTACCAGGTAGCCGACCATACCGACCAGCAAGAGACCGAAGACGAGCAGCGCGAAGGGCACCGCCGGCAGTTGGCGGCTGACCGGCGGCAACGGCCGCAGCGTCGGGCCGGCCGGAGCCGGTCCGATCAGCGGTGAAAGCTCGGGCGCGATGGCGGTCATGCTGCCTCCTGGATTCGTTCAGCGGCGCGCAGCCGGGCTGAGGCTGAGCGGGGGTTGGCCGCTTGTTCGGCGGCGGTCGGGCGTTCGGCGCCCGCCGTCAGGAGCCGGAATTCGGCCCGCAGATGATCGGGCACGACGACCAGTCCGGGTGGTACCCGGTCCTGGGCGGCGGCTGCCAAAGTCCGTTTGACGAACCGGTCCTCACCTGAGTGGTAGGACAACAAGCTGATCCGGCCACCGACGGCCAGCGCCTTCAGAGCCGCCGGTAGGGCTCGGTGCAAGGTTTCGGTCTCGTCGTTGACGGCCATGCGCAGGGCTTGGAAGACCCGTTTCGCCGGGTGGCCACCCGAGGCCTGAGCCGGCACGGCGGCCGTGATCGTGGACACCAGCCGAGCCGATGACGTAAACGGCGCCTGCTCACGTTCCGCCACGATGGCGGCCGCGATCCGGCCGGCGAAGCGCTCGTCGGCGGCCCGCCGGAACAGACCGGCCAACTGGCTGGCCGAAGCCTGATTGACGAGGTCGGCCGCAGTTACGGTCGTGGTCTCGGGACTCATCCGCATATCGAGCGGGGCATCTGCGGCGTAGGCAAAACCACGTTGCCGGTCATCGATCTGGAGTGAGGACAGGCCGAAGTCGAAATTGATCGCGGCCACGGTCGTCAATCCTTGGGCGGCCAACACCTCGGGTAATTCGTCAAAGACGGCTTCGACCAAGGTCACACGATCGCCAAACGGAGCCAGCCGCTCAGCCGCTAACGCCAAAGCCTGGCGGTCACGGTCAAGGCCGAGCAGGCGAGCCCCAGGGCAGTGTTCCAAGATGGCGCTGGCGTGACCGGCCAGGCCGAGAGTGGCGTCAACGTAGACACTGCCGGGTGTCGACAGGGCCGGGGCCAACAAGGCGACGACGCGCTCGACCAGCACCGGCTGATGCGTCGGGCGGTTCGTCATCGGGTGGCCTCCGGGTGGGGACGAGTGGGGGAAAGGCGTCCATGCCGTCTGATTCCGGCCTGTCAGGCTGGTGCCGTGGCCCATCGGGATGGACCAGGGAGCCGTGATCGGCCCTGATACCGGGGAAGCGCAGCAGGACCGGCCGAACAGGCCGAGATCACACGACACGGACGTCGCTGTTCAGTTGTTACGTCAAGTCGACGATGTGGCCGTCGAAATCGGTGAAGCGAGCTTCCAGAGTGGCCTGGTAGGCCTCCCAATCGGCCGGATTCCAGACCTCCAACCGGTTACCCGAACCGATGACGATGACCTCCCGGTCGAGCCGGGCCCACTGCCGTTGGAACGGGGTCAAGGTGATCCGTCCCTGGCCGTCCGGCGTGACGTCTTCGGCCCGAGACTGCATCCAACGCTGGAAATCCCGCACTTGGCGGATCGTCGTCGGAGCCTCGTTGTAGGCCCTCATCGTCTGGTCGAAGTCAGCTCGCCGGTAGACGCCGAGACAGTGCTCCATCTCGCACACCACGGTGATGGCTTTGGCCAGCTCTTCCCGGTACTTGGCCGGGACCGCCAGGCGGTTCTTGTCGTCCAACTTGGGGAAGGCAGTGCCACGAAACACAGCGTCCCCTTCCGTCGGGCCGAACTCGACTTTCCTCCACCATACCCCAATTTCCTATTTTCATGCCCCAATTTCCTCCACGTTGCCCACCTTTAGCCCCCACGCCCTCCACGGGCTCTCAAGGCTCTGATTGGTGGGCTGTCCGGCAAGGTGAAAAACACCCGGCTCGGGAGGTGGCGGACGACACGCCGCCGGGACAAACCCCGGTTGGAACTAACCCCGGCTGGGACCAATCACGATGGGAACTAAGTGCGGTTGGAACTACCCCCGGTTGGAACTAACCGAGAAGACCGCGAGATCTGGGAGGGCAGTTCGGGAGCACCGTGCGATCGGCTGACAGCTAACTGGGAATAACTGGCCCGAACACGACAACAGCCCGGTCTTTCAGGGGACCGGGCTGTTCAAACTCGAATGATCGACGGTGACGCTTTTACTGACCGCCGGGATTTTGCCGCTGCCGCCAGCGCTGTTCCAGCCGCGACATGAAATCAGGTGACGCCGGCGGCGGCGAACCGACCCGCGTGGCCGGGCGGCCGGAGCCGCCGGGGTTGGGCCGCCAAGCCGTCAGGAAGAAAATCGTGGCCACCAACATGACGACAAAACCGGCGACCGATAACCAAATCAGGGCGATCGACAAACCGATCACGATCAGCGCGATTCCGACCAGGGCGCCGATGACACCGATCGTGGCCCGTTGGGGATGGACCCGGCGGGCCGGTGGCTCAGCTAATTTCTGAGCCAGCTTGGGATCTTCAGCCGTCAGACTGGCTTCCAATTTAGCCAAGAGCTCTTGCTCGGCCTCTGATAAAGCCATCTCGCCTCCTCACCTCGCTGCCCCAGGTATCCGGGAAAGTCATTCTATTCGCTTGCTCAGACTTTGGCTGACCGGTCCCGCCCGACTGGCGGCTGGCCTTCCCAAAGCGCTCAACCGGTCCGTTCGGCCACCGCCACCGCCGCGCCGGCGGCCGCTGGCTGGCCGGTTGTCGCCGACCCGGTTGAAGCCGCTGCCGTCGACACCGCGCCGTCAGTTGGACGGCCACTTTCGACTGGCCGCCAGGCCCCCGGCTGATCGGGATCAATCGTGACCAAAACTTTAGTTGGACGGGTCAAACAGACGTAGAGAATCCGCACCCCGCCACTGGACTCGGCGACGATCTGATCGGGGTCGACGATCACGACGGCATCGTATTCCAGCCCTTTAATGGTCATCGCGTCAGTCAACACAACCCGCCCTAAGTCGAGATCGGCCCGCTTCAAGGCGGCGGATAAATCGGTCCGCCAAAGACTCGGCGTGATGACGCCGATCGTGCCACTGACTTCGTCGATCAACCCGACCACGGCGGCCACCACGCGGCGCGCCACCATCGCCGCCGGCACCACCAGGAGCCGCGGCTCGATCCCGGTTTGCCTGACCGCCCGCGGTAAATCGGCTTCCGGATAGTTCTGCGTGATGACATCGGACGCCAGTTGGAAAACCTCGGCCGGCGAACGGTAATTGGTCGACAGCCGGAACAGCCGCTGAGGCGACCGGCCGATCAACTCGGACAGACTGCGGGCGTTCTCGGCCGGATCGGGCCAACTCGATTGGGCCAGATCACCGACCACCGTCCAACTAGCCTGCGGACCCCGCCGCCGGAGCATCCGCCACTGCATCGGCGTGATGTCCTGGGCCTCGTCGACAAGAATGTGGGCGTAGGTCGAGTGGACCTGCTCGCCGGCGTCATCACGCTGCTGGCTCAAGCGGTCGGCCAAGGTGACGACTTCTGTGAAATCAAAATCGTCGAGGAAGAGATCCGGTTCACTGGTCTTCGGTGGCGCCCCCAGCAGGGCCGCCAGTTCATCGAGTAGGGCGATGTCGGCGACCGAGAAATCCGGCGGTTGATAACTCGTCGCCAAAGCCGTGATCTGACTGGCATCAAGCTGGCCGGCCGCGACCTCGGACACGACCGCCGGATCATTCAGCCGCCGCAACACATCAGCCGCCGTCAGGGCCGGCCACCAAGCACTGAAGAAGACCTCGAAGGCGGAAGATTGTTGGACCAGATCGACGAATTGATCGTGATCGATCCGGCCCAGGTCAGGCGACCGGGAACGCCAGAGTTCGGCGATGACCTGGTTTTCGGCCTGCGGCCGGGCGGCGTGGTAGGTCCGGTCCGATATCGCCTGATGGCGAATCTGGCTCAACCGCTCCAAGCTGACGGCCAGGACCTCGCCCTTGACCGTGACCCGTAAACCGCCCTCCGGTAATTCTTCGATCGGGTGTTCGACCAGGCGCCGGAGCAAGGGCACCATAGCCAAGGAACCTTTGATGACCGCCGCGGCGGCCGTATCCAAGCGGGACGCGGTCAACGGCAAGACATCGTTGGCGACTTGGCCGAGCGAACGCAAGGTGACCGAATCCTCGCCCAGCGACGGCAGGACTCGCTCGATGTAGTCCATGAAGGCCAGGCTGGGTCCGATGACCAACACCCCACCGTTCTCGAACCGTTGGCGGTGGGAATACAACAGATAAGCCGCCCGGTGGAGTGCGACCACGGTTTTGCCGGTCCCCGGTCCGCCGGCGATGATCGTGAAGCCCGGCCAGGGCGCCCGGATGGCTTCGTCTTGTTCGGCTTGGATGGTCGAGACGATGTCCCGCATCCGGTGGCCCCGGGCTCGGCTCAGGGCTGCCATCAGGGCACCTTCACCGATCACGACCAATTCCGGCCAAGCCCCCGCCGGGTCGACCAGATCGTCTTCGATACCGGTGACGATGTCGTTACGGCTTTGCAAGACCCGCCGCCGGACCACCCCCATCGGATCGGCCGCCGTGGCTCGGTAGAACGGCTCCGCCGCCCGGGCCCGCCAGTCGATCACCAGGGGTTCGAAATCGGCGGTTCGGACGCCGATGCGGCCAACGTAGCGAATTTCCCGGTCCTGGAAGTCGAGCCGGCCGAAGACCAGGCCCTCGTGTTCGGCGTCCAAGGTCGCCAGACGCCGGGCCGCCTGAAAGGCGAAGGCATCACGTTCGAAGAGGGCCGTGCCGTCTTCTTCCCGCAACCACGATTGGCGATCGGAGGTATAGCGAGCGGCCGACTCGGCGGCAATCGACCGAGCCGACACGGTAGCTTGCTTCAACTCGGCGTAGACCTGGTCAACGTGGGCTTGTTCAATCGCCCGTTCGTGTTCAAAAGCCTGGTCCGAGTTGGGGGGTATGGTCCGTTCATTCATGAGCGAAGGGTCATTCTATCCCTGACCGGCGGTTGACCAGGCATCACCCTCGACTTCGGGCCCACCGGCAGTACCGGCGACACCGATCAGCGTTCGTCGTGTTCATCCGGACCGTCGTTCAGGCGGCCATCGGGCCGGCTGAGAGCGCTGATCCGGTCGACCTGATCGGGGGTCAGTGTGACGTTGAGGGCGGCCAAGTTGTCAGCCATCCGGGCCGGCTGCGACGACTTCGGCAGCGGCACGACACCACGTGCCCGGTGCCAGGCCAGAATCGCCTGGGCCGGGGTGACACCGACTTCGGCGGCCACGGCCGTGACTGCCGGATCGTCCAGCACCCCGTTGAGAGAACGACCGAGTGGGCTCCAGGCCTGGGTCACGATGCCGTGTTCAGCGTGGTAGGCCAGCAATTCGGACTGGGCGAAGTAGGGGTGCAGTTCGACCTGGTTGACGGCCGGGACGACACCGGTGGCCTCGAACAAGCGCTCGAGATGGGAGATCTGGAAATTCGAGACCCCGAGCGAGCGGATCAAACCGGCTTGCTGAGCCGCGATCATGGCCTGCCAACTGTCGACGTAGAGATCGACCATCGGCAGCGGCCAGTGGATCAAATAGAGGTCGAGGTAGTCGAGCCCGAGGTTGGCCAGCGAGGCGTCGATCGCCCGCGGCGTGAAGAGGGCGCCCTGGTCGGCGCCGCGCAGTTTCGTCTGAATACAGAGGTCGGCCCGGGCGATGCCGGAGGCGGCCAAGGCCCGGCCGACGCCAGTCTCGTTGCCGTACTTGGTGGCCGTGTCGATGAAGCGATAACCGACTGTGAGGGCTTGGCTGACCGCCTCGGTGGCGTCCTGGTTGAGTAGCGGCCAGGTGCCAAAGCCGATGGCTGGTGTGGTCAGGCCGGTGTTCAAGGTCACGTTCGGAATCGCTGGTGCAGAAGTCATAGCGGCAGTTTATCGACGGCTCAGACAGGCTGTTGCCGGGACACTCCCCCAGGTCGATCCCCAGTTGTCTGGTTGAGACCAGCAGCGGTCGGTTGTTCCGGTGCTGGTTGGGAAGGATTCGTCCGGGACCGGTTTCAGTGGCCTGTCGGTCGGTTAGACCATCCGGAATGACACCGAGCTACCTTGGGCGACCACCGTGCCACTGGCCGGTGACTGATCACGGACCAGGTTGAAGAAGGCATCACCTTCGACGACCGCCACCAAGCCGGCTTGGCTGAGGGTCTCTTTGGCCTTCTTCTCGTTCTGACCGACGATATTCGGCACCGTCACCATGACCGGCCCCAGTGACTTGACCAGGGTGATCGAATCGCCGATGTGGCCGGTGCCAGTCTTCGGCGTTTGGCTAATGACGGCCCCGGCCGGCACGGTCGCCGAATGCTCCTCGGTGGTCGTGACCGTGAAGTTCAAACCGGTCAAGGTGGTCGCCGCCTGATCGGCCGGCTGACCGGTCAAATCCGGGATATCGATCGGCTGACGGCCTTGCGAAACCGTGATATCAACCGCCGTGGCGGGAGCTAGGGCGGCCCCCGGATCCTGGGATTGGCTGACGATCAAGCCGGCCGCGATGACTTCATCCCAGACCGGTGTGACAGCCCCCAGGCGGGGACACTTGGCGGCACGTTCGGACTCCGGCGCCAAACAGTTGGCCAGTGTCGTCACGGCTTGGTCTTGGGTCAATCCGCGCAGATCCGGCAGGCTGTAGCGCTCCGGGCCTTTGGAAACGGTCAGGGTCACCAGGCTGTGTTTGACGAGCCGGACGCCGTCGCCCGGTTGGCTGTCGATGACCAGCCCGGCGGCCACCGTCTCGGAGTATTGCTCGACCATGTTGACTGTCAGTCCGGCCTCGGTCAACGTGGCTTGGGCTTGGCTGGCGGCCGTCCCGGCGACGTTGGGTTGGACCGTCCAGCGACCAGTTTTGAACCACCAAAAACCCACCCCGGCGCCGACCAGGCCGAGCACGATGACGAGCAGCAGAGCCGCCAGCCCGACCCGGCGGCGGGTGTATTTCGGGTCTCGCGACAGTTGAACCAGCGGCCGGGCCGGCGAACGGTTGATGGCGGCGGCCGGGGACGGTAAGTCGGCGTCGGCCTCCCAATCGTCCCAGTCGGCGGCGTGGTCCTCGGGCGTCACCGACGTCACCGGAGCGGTCGCTTCAACGGGCCGGATGACGTCCCCGGTGGCTGGTGATTCCGGCAGCAGCACCGTGGTTTGGGGCTGATGATCGGGGCCTTGAAGCAAGCGGTCGGCCAGCGCCGGATCCGAGGTCAGGCCTTGGCGAAGCCGCCGCCGAACCGGCGCGATGACCTGTTCCAGGGCTTGGCCATTGGGTGGCCGCAAGGCCGGATTACGCGATGTGCAGGTGGCGACCAGAGCGTCGAGATAGTCGGGAATGCGCTGTCGGGCCGAACCGCTCAAGGCCTGCGACGGCGGCGGCACATCGATGTTGACGTGTTTGTAGAGGACATTGGCGGCTTCGTCGCCGGTATGGGGTTTGTGGCCGGTCAGCAATTCGTACAAGACGATGCCGGCGGCGTAGATATCGGAGGCAAAACTGGCCTGGCCGGTAGTCATGATTTCGGGGGCCAGATAGGACAAGGTGCCCATCAGGATGGACTGGCTGGCGGTGTTCTGTTGACTGGCTTTGGCCAGCCCGAAGTCGGTCACTTTGACCTGGCCGCCGGTCGTGATGAGAACGTTCTCGGGTTTGATGTCACGGTGCATCAAACCGGCGTCGTGGGCGGCCGCCAAGGCCCGGGCGATGGCGTCGAGGTAAGACAGGGCCATGGTCGGCGTCAGGGGCGCCTGCTGGGCGATGACTTGGCGCAGTGACTGGCCACGGACACATTCCATGACGATGTAGGGCCGCTCGCCGGCCGTGCCCCGGTCGAAGATGGCCACGATATTGGGGTGCGACAAGGCGGCCGCAGCCCGGGCTTCGCGGTCGAAGCGGCGGGTGTAATCGGCGTCACCGACCAGGGTGTCGTGGATGATCTTGACGGCCACGGTCCGGCCCAAGCGATGATCGAGGCCACGGTAAACCACGGCCGTGCCACCACGGCCGATCCGCTCGATCAACTCATAGCGCTCGCCGAGGATCGTTCCGACGAGCTGATCGGGAGCCACTAGCGTCGTCTCCACGAAATAACTCTCCTGCTGGCCTGGGGAAGCTGGCCTGTCGTGTTTGGGAGTGTAGGAGGAAGGTCACGGATTTGGGTGGAGGCGCACCGCAACCCGTCCGGTGAGAGCCATCCTAGTGGTCGGTCACGGCTTAAAGTCGCCGAACAAGTTCGTCGCCGGGGTTACGTCTGGCAGCGTTGTCGCCATCAACAACCGATCCACTACTGACCCCCCTTACTGACTGTCACGCTGGTCACCACGGATCAGACGCCATGAACGAAGCAACCGAACACTAGGATGTTGCCGTGACCGTGCTGTGGGACCTGACAACCCGACTGAAGCTGAGCCGTCTCGGCTTGGTAACCGACACGCGGGGTGGTGGTTCAACCTGGGAGGACTACTGCCGCGAGTTGTTTCTGGCCGGCGTCGATCTGATCCTGATTGACCAGCCGGGGCTGGAGCCGGCAGCCCTGGCGGCGGCCGTCCAGACCGGTTTACGGGCTGGTTTCGGCAGTGGCCGGATCGTCGGCTTGGTCAGTCCCAGTTGGCCCGAGGTGGCCACCGATCTCGTCCAATGGGCGAGCCACCAGCCTTTACCAGCGCTACCAGCCGATGCCCCACTGGTCGGCCGGCCGGCTCAAACCGAGGCCGCGATTGAACGGGCCATGACCGAACCCGGTCTGTCGTATTTCACGGTCGGCCCGGTTCAGGACGCCGGCGAAACCGATCTGTCCCGGGGCCTGGAACTGGTCGCTACGGCCGCCCGACGAGCGCCAGTGGCGAATCCGGCGAGTCGACCCTGGTTTGCCACCGGCGGCATCAGCCAGACCAATCTCGAAGCCGTTTTGGCAGCCGGCGCCCGGCGTCTGTTGGTCCGGCGGGCTATTACTCAGGCAGCTGACTCGGTCGCTCAAGTCCGGGCTTGGTCGGCCGAACTGCGCCGCCTGTGGCAGGACGACCCCGCGCTCAAGTCCTACCGCTTGGCTTTGCGCTCAGGTCGGGTTTAGGACCTAGTGGTCTATCGCACCTTGGGCCAGCGATCCAGCAATCCAACGATCGAGATACACATCACCTTCGTGACAATCTGCGGCGTCAATTGGACCTCGCTTGTCCCAACCCGGCCCGTGACCTAAGGTCTGTTTGATGCGATTCGATCCCGCCGACCCGGCCGGCCCAGCCTTCCGCGCCGCCGTCAGCGCCCAACTGGCTCACTTTCTCGACGCCCAGCGTCAGTCGCTGGCCATCGTCGGTGACCGGCTGGACCTGTTCTGGCCTCAAGCGGCCCAGATCGTCCAAGGTGGCAAACGTCTGCGGCCGGCTTTCTGTTATTGGAGTTACGTCGCCACGGCCGCTGAACCAGCCGATCCGACCGCCCTGCTGACGGTCGCCGCCAGCCTCGATCTACTCCACAGTTCGGCCCTGGTCCACGATGACATCATCGACGCCTCGGATAGCCGCCGCGGTCAGCCGACCGCCCACCAAGCCTTTGCCCAGTCTCATCAAGACCAGTCCTGGGCTGGATCGGAGACCGTTTTCGGCCGCAATGCGGCCATCATCTTGGGGGATCTCTTATTGGCCGCTGCCGTCGCCATGGCCGAACGGTCGGCTATCGGCGCCGCCGCCCTCGACCGGGCCCGGCCCTACCTTGACGCCGCCCGGACCGAAGTCGCCGTCGGCCAATATCTCGATCTGCGACACCAAGCGGCCGGCCCCAGCGGCTCGGTCGAAGAAACCCACCTCATCATGGAGTTCAAAACCAGTCGTTACACCGTCGCCCGGCCAGTCCAGATCGGCGCCGCGCTGGCCCTGGCCCCACCCGACCAACTGGCCGTCTGGGGAGACTTCGGCTCTCACCTAGGTCAGGCCTACCAGATGCGCGATGACCTACTGGGCATGTTTGGTGACGCCGCCCAAACCGGCAAACCGGCCGGCGACGATCTTCGTGAAGGCAAGCGCACCCGCCTGATCGCCGAGGGCCTGAGGCGGGCCCAACCGGCCGCCGCCAAACGCCTGGCCGGCCTGTTCGGCCAACCGGCCGTGACCGCTGACGAGATCGCCGAAGCCCAACAGATTTTGCTCGAGGCCGGCGCGGTGGCGGCAATCGAACAAGCCATCGCCGACGAAGCCGGTCAGGCTCGGCAACGGCTCGCGACCTTGGCCTTGACGCCCGCCGGCGACCAAGCCCTCGAGAATTTGATCGCCGCGGCCATCGAAAGGACCCACTGATGGCTGACCTCGAAAGACCGCCGACCGCCACCATCGCCGAGCTTTTGGCCCAATCCGACCAGCCGCTGTTCAGCTTCGAGTTCTTTCCCCCGAAGGACGACGCCGGTAGCGAGCAGCTGTGGCGCACGATCAATCTGCTCCAACCACTGCGGCCGGACTTCGTCTCCGTGACCTACGGCGCCAACGGCTCGACCCGCCAGCGGACACTCGACCTGACCCGTCGGCTGGCCCAGGAAACCAGCCTGCGCACGGTTGGCCATCTGACCTGCGCCAGCCAACCGGTCAGTGAAATTGATCAGACCATCAGCGGTTACGCCACCGCCGGCCTGCGCCATATCTTGGCGGTCCGGGGGGATATGCCCGGTGGGCCGACAGTCCCCTGGCAACCCCATCCGAACGGTCTGACAAACGCCACCGAATTGGTCCGGCGGGTCAAAGCGGCCGGTGATTTCTGTGTCGGGGTGGCGGCTTTCTGTGACCCTCACCCCCAGACCCTCGACCCGGTTTTGGACGCTCATATCCTGCTCGACAAGCAGGCCGCCGGGGCCGAATTCGCCATCACCCAGCTGTTCTTCGAGGCTGACCACTATTTCGCCCTGATCGACCGGCTACGGGCCATCGGCTGCACCTTGCCGGTCATCCCCGGGCTCATGCCGATTACCCAGATCGGCCAGACGACCCGTTTCGCCGAGCTGTCCGGCGCACCCATCCCGTCGACAGTGTTGGCGGCTTTGGAACACGTCGCCGACGATCCGGCCGGCGTCCGTGAAGTCGGCACCGAAATCACGGCCGAGTTGGCCCAGCAACTCCTCGACGGCGGCGCCCCCGGACTGCACTTCTTCACCCAGAACCGTTCGGTCGCCACCCGGGCGATCTGGGCTGGGCTACGCCGCTAATCCGTTAGCTGGCTGGCCACCCCACCAGCCACCACGAATCACACCAGCTAAGACGCGACCGTGTACTACCCCAACCACGGTTGACCGGCCCGCAGATCGGTCAACCGGGTAGCGGTCATGTCGTTGAGCCGATCGAAGCTCAGCGCCCACCCCCGCTGGTTGATCAGCCCGTCGTGAATCAGGAAACCGTCGGGAGCGCCTAGTTGGCGCGTGAAGTCGATGATCTCTTTCATGGCACACCACGGCCCGTGGGCCGGAATCGCCGCCACGTCGATCCCCGGCGGAACCGTGTCGAGGGCGTCGCCAGGGTGGAAGAAGCGCGGTTCGCCGGGCGCTTCGATGACCACCCCGAGGTTGCCGATACGAGGGATATCCCGGTGAATGACAGCGTGCAGCCCACCAACGGCCGTCACCGTGACAGCGCCCAGTTGAATCCACGAGTCGGCCGCCCAACGTTCGGCCCGGGGCAGGTCATAGTGGTCGGGCACGGTCGGCTCGACCACCAGCCGGGCCGACGGATTAGCGGCCAGTAAGGCTGGCAGCCGGTCGGGATCGATGTGGTCGGGATGTTGATGGGTCACGATGATGGCGTCGAGGTCGGTCAACTCCCACCAGGCCTGACTGAAGTTGCCCGGGTCGAGCAGGAGCCGGCAACCGGCCACCGTCACGAGCACCGTCGAATGGCCCAGATGCGTGATCTCCATCGTCGCCTCAGACGATCTCGGGCGCCAAGGGCCGCCGGTCCGTCGGCTGAGCCAAGCCACTGAGCCGGTCGGCCACCCGGAACGCCAACTCCAACGATTGCTGACGGTTCAACCGCGGGTCGCACACCGTCTCATAACGGTGGGCCAAGTCGGCCTCAGACACGTCAAGCGCCCCGCCGACGCATTCGGTGACATTGTCACCGGTCAATTCGACGTGAATACCACCGGGCCAGGTGCCGAGATCAGCGTGAACATCGAAGAAACCATCCAGCTCCGCCGTCACATCATCGAAGGACCGGGTCTTATAACCGGCCCCGACTTCGAAGGTATTGCCGTGCATCGGGTCGCAGACCCAGCAGACCTGACGGCCGGTGGCAGCCAAAGCCTTGACCAGGGGAGGCAGCAACTGGCGCACCTTGCTGGCGCCAAAGCGGGTGATGACCGTCAGCCGGCCCGGCTCCCGATCGGGATCGAGTGCCTCGGCTAAGGCCACGAGATCGGCCGGCTCGGCCTGGGGCCCGATTTTGACGCCCAGCGGGTTCCGCAGGTGGCGCAGCAATTCGACGTGGGCGCCGGCGCTCTGGCGCGTCCGCTCGCCGATCCACAGGAGGTGCCCGCCGACGCTGTAGGGCAAGCCGGTGCGGGAATCAACCCGGCTCAGGGCGTGTTCGTAGTCGATCAGCAGAGCTTCGTGGCTGGCGAAGAAATCGACCTGCCGGAAAGCCTCACCACCATCGACCCCGATCGTCCGCATGAAGGCCAAGGCCCGGTCGATTTCGGCCGTCAGCTGTTCATAGCGGGACGCCACCGGCGCCTGGCGGACGAAGTCGGCGTTCCACAGATTCATCGCGTGCAGGTCGGCGAAACCACCGGTGACGAAGGCCCGCACCAAGTTCAGCGTCGCGGCGGCGGCGTAATACGACCGCAGCAACCGCTCCGGATCGGGCTGACGGGCGCTGGCCGTGAATTCAAAACCGTTGACGGCGTCGCCCCGGTAAACCGGCAATTCGACCCCGTCCCGTTGTTCGGTGGCCTTCGACCGAGGCTTGGCGAACTGGCCGGCCATACGGCCGATCTTGATCACCGGGACCTCGGCGGCGTAGGTCAACACGACCGCCATCGACAACAACACCCGCAGCCGGCGTTGAATCGAGGTCGCGGTCACAGCGGCGAAGGTTTCGGCGCAATCCCCACCCTGGAGGATGAAGGCCCGGCCGGCGGCGGCCTGAGCCAAATTGGCTTTGAGATGGTCACACTCGCCGGCGAACACCAAGGGCGGCAACGACCGCAACTGGGCCAAGACCCGGTCCCGCTCGGCCAGGTCGTGATAAACCGGTTGCTGCGGCGGGTTGAGGGCCCGCAAACCATCAAGTTCGGGAATTAGATTGGTCACAGCAGCTCAGAGTACTGGCTAGGACAAAGTCTTGGTTCCCCGCGCGGCGGCGTGGAGTGGTTGCCGAGCCTGAATTGTCGTCTTCGTCGCGCTCAGTGGGACTTCAGCCGCGTTGTCGTCGGGCTTGATGCACGAATGCCCTACCCGACTGAGCTGTCCCCTACCGGCCACCCCAAAATCATCTGACGACCCGGACCAGACAGCCCACCGACGATCTCCGCTCGGCTGGCCGTCCGTTCCTTACCCGTCCCGTATAAAATGACTGCCGTGTCCTCGGACAAACGACCTCGACCCCGGAACGATGATGAGCTGTTCTCAGACATCGTGGCTCGGGAATTTGACGAACAGGTTAATCCCACAACGCCGCCGCCGGTAGCTGAGACCGAGCGGCCGCCCCAGCCGCCGACCTGGCAGCCGAAGCCGTTTGAATTCAACCTCTACGACGATGACGAGTCGTACCGCCGGGCGCCGGGTCTGAGTGTCCATCACCTATCCGGTTGGGCTCGGGCTGGTTTGGTGCTGGTCGCGGTGGCAGTGGTCGGCGGGCTGCTCATGATGATCGGCGTCGGCTTGCCCCGTTGGCTGGGCTGGATCGTAGTGGCGGCGTTTGCGACCGCGGTTGGGATCGGTATCTGGCAGATGGTTCGGCGGCCCGATCACGACGACGATGACACGGGGACGGTCTAGCGGCAGACCAAGGGTTTCACCAAGTCGGACCGTGATTTAGAAGAAATCTTCGCCGTCGGCGTTGCCCTTGGCGAACGGCGCCCGCTGATCGACGAAGACGCACAAGTGGAGGTGACAGCCGGTCGACTGGCCGGTTGAACCGACGTAAGCGATGATTTGGCCTTGGGTGACCGGCGCACCGACTGTGACGGCGGCACTCGATAAATGGTAGTAGCTGGTGACGATGTGGTGGCCGTCAATGACACCGTGATCGACGACGACCCGGTTGCCATAGCCGTAATACCACTCGACGGCTTCGACCACGCCGTTGGCCGACGCCAGTACTGGCGTCCCACAAGGGGCGCTGTAATCGACCCCGTCGTGGAGTTCGGAAGCCCCGGTAATCGGGCTGCTCCGCCAGCCGAAGGGCGACGAAATCGACCCCCGGACCGGTTTAATCAACTGAGTCGACGTGATCATCGTGCTCCAGTCGAACTCGGCCAGGGCGGCTGCTCGTTGCTTGGCGATAGCGGCCTGTTCTTGACCAGTCAGGCGTTTCAGTAACTGTTGGGTTTGGCTGACTTTGGCATCGGCGTCGGTCATCAATTGCTCGACGGTGGCCTGGTCAGCTTCGATGGCCGTCAGGGTGGAGGCTTGGCTGGCTTCCAACTCGGCCAAAGCCGTTTGATCGAGTTGGAAGCGGCGTAATAAATCCTGGGTTGTGGTCGTCATCCACTGGGCGGCCGTCAAATCGGCCATCATCGTGGTGACGTCTTGACTGCCGAACATCATGACCGTCGAGTCCATCCCCTGGGACTGCCACTGGATCAGAGCTAGTTGCGTGACATCGGCTTGCATTTGGTCGATCGTGGCTTGCCGAGCCACGATTTCAGCCCGGGTTTGATCGAGTTGGCGTCGGGCGTTGTCGAGCCGCTGCTGGGTCACGCTGAGTTGCTGGCTGATCGTGGCCTGTTCGGCTTCGTACTGTTCCAATTGGGCCTTGACATCGGTCGCGGCATCGGGACTGGCCTGGACCGGCGTGGCTAGTAAGCCGCCGCCGACGGCTAAAGCCAAGCCAACCAAGGCCATTTTGGCCGCATGCAACTTGGCCGCATTTCGAATAGCGGTCGCCATCGTGACCTTTCCACAGACGGAGGAATGGGGGGAATCCGTCGAGAACGGAGTCAGTTTAAAGCAAACGCCGGGCCCCGGCCAACGACATCGAGAAGGCATCGCTGACGACGATGCCGACGCCGTAGGTGGAGGCGTGAGCGATCTGACCGTTGCCGATATAGATCGCCACGTGGCTGATACCGCTGTAGTAGAACAACAGGTCGCCGGGCAGCAGAGCACTGGTCGAGACCGGCCGACCGACGCCGTACTGTCCACCCGAGGTCCGCGGCAGCGAGATCCCGACTTGGAGGTAAGCCGCCCGGGTCAGTCCGGAGCAGTCGTAACCAACCGGCCCGTTACCGCCGTAGACGTAGGGGCCACCGACCTTGCTGAGAGCAAAGGCCACGACCTGGGAGGCAGCCGAACCGTCACCGCTATAGGCTGGAGCCTGCTGGGAGACGGCGGTGGTTTGGGTCGTCGGGTTAGTCGCGTTGCGGACTCGGGCTTGCAAGGCGGCTTCGCGGGCTTCGGCGGCTTTCAGATTGGACAGCAGGGTTTGAGCTTGACCGGCTTTGTCTTCGGCGGCTTGGCGGAGTTCGTTGAGGCGGGCGTCATCGGCCGCGATCTGAGCCGTGGCCGCCTCCAACTGGGCTTGGCGGGCCAGGAGTTCCGACCGCTCCAGTTGGTAGTTCTGAATCGTGGCCTGGGTCGATTCGGTCATCCGCGAGGTGGCCGACATCTCGTACAACAACTGCTCCGACGACTCACTCATGAGCAAGGTCGAGGCTTCGGACATACCCCGGTTTTGGTACTGCTGGAGCGCGATCTGAACGACCTGGTCTTGGAGCGCTGCCACCCGGCCTTCTTGATCGGCGATATCAGCCGCCGTTTGGGCGGCCTGCTGTTGCGCCGCCAGTAAGCGGTCGTGAGTTTCGTGGTAGGTCTGCTCGGCCGCACTGGCCTCAGCCTGATAACGCTCCAATTCGGCTTGGGCGGCGGACACAGTCGTTGGATCGGCGGTTGCCGTCGACCCGACCAGCCCGGTAGCGACTACGAATAGGGCTGTCAGAACAGCCACTGCGACAGGCTTCAGTCTTGGCACAAACGCACTCTTTCCTCGTTGCTGACGGAGGTAGACCGTCGGAACATCGGATGAATCTGAGAGAATTTTAGAGTAATCACAGCTGAAAACCAACTCCACACACGCCTATTGCCGGATTACTCAGCCTGAAGCCTGAGAAAAACCTGAAAAATTGATCCGTGATCGGCCGTGACCTGGGTCTGGCGCCGGTCAGGCCAACTGGTCGGAATCGACCAGCGCGCCGTCAACCCAGGCGATGTAGTGGAGGTGACAACCGGTGGAGAAGCCCGTGGTACCGACCGCGGCCACGGTTTGACCTTGAGTCACGGTGTCCCCGACCGAAACAGCGAAACTCGACAAGTGGTTGTCGCTGGTGACGTAACTGTGGCCGTTGATGACCCCGTGATCGATGACGACCCGGTTGCCGAAACCACCGTAGTAACCGACGTACGTCACGGTGCCGTTGGCCGGCGCTACCACCGGCGTGCCACAGGCAGCGCCATAATCCGTGCCGTCGTGCAACTCACCGCTGCCGGAGATCGGATTACTGCGATAGCCGAAGGGGGAAGTAACCGGAGCCGTCAACGGTTTGATCAAACCGGCCGAGGCCTTCAACTCGGCTGGGTTGAGCGACGACACCTCGGTCGAGGTCAAGGTCTTCGTGGCTTGGGCGACGAGCCGACCGAGCAATTGCTGACTGGCTTGAACCTTGCTGTCAGCGGCCGCCGCCAGTTGGCTGATTCGCTCTTGATCAGCCGCAATTTGCGCGACTTGAGTCGCTTCGGCGCTCTCCAAGGCCGTCAACAGAGCTTTTTCCTGGCGGTAGCGATCGAGTAGCGCGGTCGAGTTTTCGGCCACCCACTGGTTGACCGTCAATTCGTCGATGGCCTGCCCCAAGTCACCGCCAGTCACAACCGCCAACGACCGATCGATGCCCTGGCTTTGCCACTGTTGCAAAGCGATTTGAGCGACTTCGTTCTCCAATTGGGCGATCTCAGCCGACCGCTCGGCGATCTGGGCTTGAACTTGGGCAAGCTGCCCCTGAGCCAGGGTCAGGGTCTGGTTGGTCTCGTTCAGCTGGCGGTCCAGTTCAGCCTGCTCGGCCATATAACGGTCGATGTCGGCTTGGACACTGGCCACCGTGGCCGGCTCAGCCGTCGCCACCGGGCTCGACGCCACGGCCAACCCACAGGCGACCAGGCAGACGGCGGTGATGGCTGTTAAGCGCTGGCGGAATGACACGAGTACAAGACCTCTTTCTGAACCTGAGAAAACTGAGAGAATCCTCGGTGATTATAAGGGAACTCTCAAGTCAGATGCGACCAGGCCAGGTGCTGGCTCTCAGGAATCTCACGGTTCACTGACGAAAACAGTACTCGTCCGGGCCTTATTCCAGTTTGCCCGGCCCTAGCTCAGAAGCGGCTAAGAACAGTCAGAGAACTTGTTACTCCGTCACGGTCACCGATTCGATGACAACCGGCTGCCGGGGGCGGTCAGATGGGCCGGTCGGCGTCTGCGCGATCGCATCGACTACCTGCTGGCTAGCCGGATCATCGACCCGACCAAAGATCGTGTGGCGCCGGTTGAGGTGGGGCGTCGGGGTCACGGTAATAAAGAACTGTGAGCCATTGGTGCCCGGACCGGCATTGGCCATGGCCAATAAATATGGCCGGTTGAAGCTCAACTCGGGATGGAACTCGTCGCCGAACTGATAGCCCGGACCACCGCGGCCGTCACCTTGGGGATCGCCACCTTGGATCATGAAGCCGTCGATCACCCGGTGGAAGGTCAGACCGTCGTAAAACTGGCCAGTGGTTTTCTGGCCGGTGCTGCTGTCGACGTATTCCTTGGCGCCGGTCGCCAAACCCACGAAGTTGGCCACCGTTTGGGGAGCCTGATCGGGCAACAACTCGATAACGATGTCACCGTGGTTGGTGTGCAAAGTGGCCTGGGTCATGTGAGTCCTTTCCTCGCCAGACGAATTCCGGGTGGAAGACAGACGCCCCGACCCGCGGCCAGCAGCGTAGCGCACCGAGTCGCGGCCGGTGCCGCGGCCGTTGACAGCGGTCGATTGAACACCTGATCGGAGCAACAAACCGGCCCCGCCACCAGTGGAGAGGCGAATTGACTTAAACTTGCCCCAGTGCTGAGTCCGCGGACCTGCCCGGTGCCGGCACGGGGGAGGAAAAATGAACCGCAAGCGGTGTGACCGAAAAGCCCTGCTCGACGAAGCCCAAGCTGTTAAACGATCGGCCAGCCAGTTGCCGGCCAGTGCCCGCGACCACCTCGGGCCGATGCTCAACCAGGCCGCCGAGCACCTGGCGCCTTACCGTGACGAGGCGATTGAGCAAGCCAAAGCCGCCAAAGTCAAAGCCGCCAATTGGGC
>JAISGZ010000033.1 GCA_031262845.1 Propionibacteriaceae bacterium
TCACCCGGCCCGCCTGGGGATCAATTGAGGCGTCTTCGAAGAGTTGCCGGGTCGGACGGACAATCTGGTTGAAACTCGGTAGCGGCTGATCCCAGCGGTCGGTCGGCACGACGCCCAACCACAACTGGTGTCCGGCATCGTAGAAGGCCGCCACGTGGTCACGCTCAGCGGTCGTGATTTGAGTGACGTCCAGGCTGACAGTTGTGAAACCGGCGGCGGCCGGAAGTGACCAATCGAGGCCCGGAGCGCAACAGTGCAAAACCACATTGGCCAGGTCTGTCACCGGTAAACCGGCATAAGCTGCCACGATCTCCAGCGGTTCGACCGGCCGATGGCGGTGAAGTCCGGAGACGGTGGCGATGTCACCGTGCGTCACTTGAGGCAACAGGGGTTCATCAACCTGAAGGGTCAACTCGACCTGAGGCAGCAAACGACGTAATCGTTCGAGCCACTGGCGGACAGCTTCAACCCAAGCCTGGCCGAGATCACGGCGGGCGCCTCGATCGGCCAGCAAAACTTCGCCCGAACCCCAGCCGACTACCGCCGCGAGCGTCCACGGTCCGGTCAGGCTGACGTGAAACGGCCCTTGGTAGGGCTCAAGATATTCCGCCACCTGATCACAGTCGTCACGCAGTCGGGCAGCGGCCGCCCGTTGGGCCTGACTTGGGTGACTGGTCGCCGTCCAGCCGGTCGCAGTCGGTTCATATCCGAGGTCGGTGATCAGGCCAAGGGTCCGGCCGACCATATCGGCGCCGAGGCCTCGGGCTGGTAGTTCGGGTAAGAACGGTGAGTTCGGGAAAACCGTCATCACTTGGTCGATCGCCGTCGTCGGGTCGGTCCCCGGCCACGATCCCAGCCCGGTTGTCACGACCATATTGGTAGACCTACCAGAACCTTGGAGTGAACGGCAACGGCCATGCTGGCCCGATCCGTCGATTCAATCTCGTCAATCGACCCATCAACTGGGCAACCCAGACCAAACCGCACGAATCCGCCAGTCATCACGGTCAGTCCGACGATTCGTCGTTGAAGGACCCGGCCGTGGCCTCGGCCACTGAGTCATCAGTACCGTCGCCCGACCCGTCATCCAGGTCCACGACCTCTTCCCCAACCACGCCGTCACCGACGGCGTTGTCAGGTTCGTCGTCCTCGCCCAGGCCAGCCGTGGAGATTTCCGAACGCATGATCGCGCCCAACAGGCCCGACAGAAACTGGGGTGACTCACTGGTCGATAGCTCAGCTGCCAAACTGGCGGCTTCGCTGGCGGCCACCGCTCCCGGGATTTCCGTCTGCATCGTTTCGTAAACGGCCAAGCGGGCGAGACAACGGTCAACCCGTGGCATCCGGTCCAAACTCCAACCGGATTTCAGGTGAGCATTGATTTCGGCGTCGATCTGACTCAGATGATCGGACACCCCGGCGATCAATTGACGGCTGTAGTCCGGCAACGGTGTTTGGCTGGTCAACAAGCCCTGATCGACAATCGCGGTCGGGTCGATCCCCTGCAGGTCAGCCGCGAACAGGACGTCGAGAGCGTATTTCCGGGCCTTCCGGCGAGCCGATCGCGGTGAACGGGCCGCCGACGAGGGGGAAGCTGACGCGACCTCAGCCGGATCAGACACGAGACAGATACTCGCCGCTACGGGTATCGACCTTGATCTTCTCGCCCTGCGTGATGAACAGCGGCACCTGGACCGTTAAGCCGGTTTCGACCGTGGCCGGCTTCGTCCCAGCCGATGACCGGTCGCCTTGCAGCCCCGGCTCGGTGTACGTGATGACCAATTCAACGGAAGTCGGCAATTCGAGGAACAACGGGTTGCCGTCGTGCAACGCCACTGTCGCCACTTGGTTTTCCAACAGATAGTTGGCGGCCCCGCCCACCGTCTCGGCCGGAATCGTCAACTGGGAATAGTCCTCCATATCCATAAAGACGTAATCGTCACCGTCTTTATAGAGGTACTGCATTTCCCGGCGATCAACCGAGGCGGTGTCAACCTTGGTATCCGAGTTGAAAGTCCGATCGACCACTTTGCCGCTCAGGACGTGCTTGAGTTTGGTCCGCACAACCGTATTGCCCTTGCCAGGCTTGTGATGCTGGAACCAAATCACACTCCACAGCTGACCGTCGAGGTCCAGCACCATGCCATTCTTCAGGTCGTTCGTCGAAACCACGCTGATCTCCTCCGATTCGTCGCCACCCCGCGGTGAGCCGGGGTCACTTTACTCGACCGGCGAGCGATTGGCGACGCTGCAACCCAACCGAGCGCTGAGTGCCGGCCATCGCTAATGCGGGTGCCCGGCTGAACGTCATCAAACCTGTGTTCGACGATGGATTTTCAGTTCCGGACAATGGGCGGCGATGGCGTCAAAATCTCGGTCGTCGTGGAGTAACCACGCGTCGTGTTCTATCGCAGTCAAGGCAATGAGGACGTCGATCGTGCTGCGGATCGTGACGCCACTGTGACGCAAGTCCCAATAGAGCCGCGCTGCCCGGGCAAAGGTGTCGAGGGACGACGGTAGCCAGAGACAATCTTGGGTGTCGAGGTAGGACTTAACCCGGCGAAAGGTCAGTTCATCGCGGACGCCTTGGAGGACTTCTTGGTAGACGTAAGGACAGATCGCGAAGGCCAGGTCTTGGTCGAGTACGTCAGTTAAGGCCTGAACCGCCGGGTGGTTGGTGCGCTGGCCGAGAAAGCGGATGAGAACCGATGAGTCGACCAGAATCACGGCCTCTTCCCCACTCTTAAGGCCTTGTGATCATAGCCATCGACAAACTCGACTTGGCCTGCTAAGTCCCGCAAATCACGCCGCTTCCGTTTGGCGACGAACTCTTGCAAAGCGGTCGTGACGACGGCCCGTTTCGTCGTCAAACCTGACAGCATCATGGCTTCGTCCATCAACGGGTCGTCGATTTCAATATTGGTCCTCATATACACACCTCCGTGTGTATTACAGTACACCAACCATTCGAGGACTGAGTTGGCGATCAGTTCTCTCGATGGGAGCTATCCGGGTTCAGGCGTCGACCGCGACAATCGGGCGGCAGCAACGGCGGCTTCGCGGCGGGTGACGTAGGGCAGGCTGACTTCACGGAGGCGTTGGGACAGGACTGGGCACCCGGTGGCGGAGTCATCGGCCAAACGGCTGAGGTCGGTGGATGACTCGGTTTGGGACAGTTTCGATTTGGCCTCGATGGCGGTGATCGTCAAGGTCAGAGCAACCGTCGCCCGGGCTTGACGAGAGAGGTAGTCCGGGTCGAGATCGGCCAACTGGACATCACTGTCGTGAGCCCGCAGCATCTGTTCCCACGAGGTCATGACGGCAGCTTCCGAGTCGTCGGCCGTCAGGTCACCCCAGACGTGAATCGTCTCGTAATTCAATGTCGGCACGGCTTGGCCTTGAGCGGCGGCCGTCTGCCACTGGGAGCCGACTGGTGCTTGCCACTGGTCGAGGATGACGAGAGCGGTCTTTGTTGTGTGACGCCACTGTGGGTTGACACGGCTGACGTGGCTGATCAGACGGTCGGGATCGGGCAAAAAAGTCCACGGTAGGAGGGTCGCCACCGGCCAGTCGTGGTCCGGGTCGATCGTCACCAGGTTGCCCGAACGAGCTGCCGCCAGTTGCCGCGCCACATCGTCAGGCGCCATCCGGTAAGCCGCCGCGACGTACATCAGGCCGACCTAGTGTTCTGTCGCGTCGCCAAGAACGTATTCGTGGCGCGCAGTTGGGCACGCAGCCGCGTTGTTGTCGCCTCCGAAAGGTCCACTACCGATTCCTCCTCCGCCTGGCGGGCCAGCCCACCAATCACCACGAATGAACACGCCAGAGAAATAGCGACCGAACACGGGGACGTTTCATCGCTGGCCAACCACTAATTCAGGAACCCACGAGCGAATCATCCGGCCAAAGCCCGGTAGGCGTCAGCCAGCACCATCTCATCGACATCCGATCGGATGACAGGATTATTGAGGCCGTCGAGCAACACCAGACGCAGACTGTGGCCGCGGGCCTTCTTATCCCGCGACATGATCGGCCGCAGATCATTCCACGGTGTCGCTTGATAACTGACGGGCAGCCCGACAGCGGCCAGCAGCCGCCGATGCAGTTCGGCTTCAGCCGGCGTCAACAGCCCCAAACGCTGAGCCACGGCGGCCGCCCAAACCAAGCCGACGCTGACGGCTTCACCGTGGCGCCAGCTAAAGGCGGTTTGCTGCTCGATGGCGTGGGCCAGGGTGTGACCGTAGTTGAGGGCTTCCCGCCCAATCTGGCCACCGGCCGCGACGGCTTCCCGGAAGTCTCCACTGACGACATCGGCTTTGACCTGGATTGCCCGGGACAAGATATCGGCGAAACGATCGGACGACACCTGACAGGCTTCGGCCGGATTCTGGACCACGAGATTCGTGATCTGGCTGTCGGCGATCAAACCACATTTGATGATTTCGGCCAGGCCGGAGACGACTTCACGGGATGGTAAATCCTGCAGTAGGTCGAGATCGCAGAGCACGGCCCGGGGCTCGTAAAATGCGCCCACCAGGTTCTTGCCCTCGGGCAGATTGACGCCGGTCTTCCCGCCGACGGCGGCGTCGGCCATCGCCAGAACCGTCGTCGGGACGCTGATGTAGTCGACCCCGCGCAACCAAGTGGCGGCGATGAAACCCGTGACATCGGTCGTCGCCCCACCGCCCAGTGACAAGATGACATCGTCCCTGGTCAAACCGACCTGGGCCAAGCCGCGCCAGGCGGCGGCCAGAATCTCTGGAGTTTTCGCGGCCTCGGCATCGGGCAGACAGAACAAGTGGACGCCGGACCGGTTCGCTAACAGACACTGGGCCACCGTGGTCAGCGGTTCGGGATAGAAGACGGCCACCCGGGCCCAGGGGCTGATGAGGTCGGTCAGCTGTTGCCGCACGCCACCGCCGATGATGACGTCATATGGCCGCTCAGCTGTAACCGTGACCCGCCGTTCCGTCATGATCGTGCTCCTTCATCTTGTTC
>JAISGZ010000037.1 GCA_031262845.1 Propionibacteriaceae bacterium
GCTACATCACCGACCGCTTCCTGCCCGATAAGGCCATCGACTTGATCGATGAGGCCGGCGCCCGGCTGCGGATCAAGCGCATGACGGCGCCGCCGGACTTGCGGGAGATCGACGAAGAAATCGCCGCCGCCCGCCGCGAGAAGGACGCCGCGATTGAGGCCCAAGAGTACGAGCGGGCCGCTGGTCTGCGTGACACCGAACAGCAACTGATTCGGCGCCGCGACGCCATGGAAGATCAGTGGAAGACCAGTGAAGACCTGAGCCCCGCTCAAGTCGGCGAAGAACAAATCGCTGAGGTCCTGAGTTCAGCGACTGGAATCCCGGTCTTCAAGCTGACCGAAGCTGAATCGGCCCGTCTGTTGACGATGGAATCCGAGATCGGCCGCCGGATTATCGGCCAAGCCGACGCTGTCAAGGCGATTTCACGCTCGATCCGGCGGACCCGGGCGGGTTTGAAGGATCCTCGTCGGCCCAGTGGCTCGTTTATCTTCGCCGGTCCGTCCGGTGTTGGTAAGACCGAGTTGACGAAGGCTCTGACCGAATTCTTGTTCGGTGACGAAGACGCCCTGATCCGGCTCGACATGAGTGAATACGGTGAGAAGCACACCGCTTCTCGTCTCTTCGGTTCGCCGCCGGGCTACGTCGGTTACGAAGAGGGCGGCCAGTTGACGGAGAAGGTCCGGCGCAAGCCGTTCTCGATCGTCTTGTTCGACGAGATCGAGAAGGCGCACCCCGATATCTTCAACTCGTTGCTCCAGATCTTGGACGACGGTCGTCTGACCGACGCTCAAGGTCGGGTGGTCGACTTCAAGAACACGATCATCGTCATGACGACCAACCTGGGAACCCGTGACATCTCGAAGGCCGTCAACCTGGGCTTCCAGCGTGGCGCTGACTCGGCCGCGACCTACGACACGATGCGGGCCAAGGTGTCGGATGAGCTGAAACAGCACTTCCGGCCCGAATTCCTCAACCGGGTCGACGAGATCGTCGTCTTCCACCAGTTGACCGAAAACGACATCGAACAGATCGTCGACATCCAGATCGCCGAGATGGAAACTCGCTTGGCCGATCAGGATATGGGTATCGAGTTGACGCCAGCCGCCAAGACCTTGCTGGCCAAGCGGGGCTTCGACCCGGTCATGGGTGCTCGGCCGTTGCGGCGGGCCATCCAGCGTGACATCCAAGACCCGCTGTCGGAGAAGATTCTGTTCGGTGAACTGCACTCCGGCCAGGTGGTCTTGGTCGATGTGGCAGCGGAAGGTGCTGAGGAGCCGTTCACGTTCACGGGCGCTGAGAAGGGGTCGATCCCTGACTCGGCGATCGAGGAACTGACGGCGGCCGCCGAAGCCTAGAACCGCCTGAACAACACGAGTTGGAGCGCCCCAGGGATTCCCTGGGGCGCTCCAACTATGTCCGGGAGTGAGTTCATTGGTTCACGGACCGATCCAGTCACCACGACACCGCTTGTTGGTCATTCGCCGCCAGGTCTGTCCACGCTCCGGAGAATGGCGGCGAGGGTTATCTGCCAGGTCTTCGACACCAGCCTCATCCATTTGGCAGGCGCCCCCTTGACGGTTCATCGGACCGCTTAGACGCGATCACACAGGTGAAACTCAACCACCGTGATCACCCACTACGGTGAGGATCGTGACCCTGACCAGTGCGACCACCAACGGGCGGCGTGATGTCGTCGTGCTGGTCGTGGTCGGGCTCTTGGCCGGCTGGCTGTCCGGCTTTTTTGGGATCGGTGGTGGCACGGTGATCGTGCCGGCGCTGGTCTGGATCGGCTTCAACCAACGTCAGGCCGCCGCTACTTCGCTGGCCGCGATCGTGCCAACAGCGGCCGCCGCTGCCATCAGCTACATCATCGGTGGCCAAGTCGACTGGGTGGCGGCTGGCCTGTTGATCATCGGCGTCATCGCCGGTGCCCGGATTGGTTCGGCGCTGCTGTCACGCTTGCCCGAGACGGTTTTGCGTTGGTCCTTCGTGGTCTTCTTAGCCGTGGTGGCGGCCAGTCAATTCTTTTTCGTGCCCCAGCGGGAAACGACCATTCCGCTGACCTGGCTACTGGCGCTCGGCATCATCGTGTTAGGCGTCGCCACCGGCATTCTGTCGGGCGTACTCGGCGTCGGTGGTGGCATTGTCATCGTCTCGGCCTTGTCGTTCTTCTTCGGCGCCAGCGACCTGACGGCTCGGGGCACTTCGCTGGTCATGATGATCCCCAACGCCGCCATCGGCACGGTGACGAACCGGCGCAAGGGTTTGGTCAATCTCAAAGCCGGTCTGCTGATCGGGCTGCCGGCCATCGTCGCCACGCCGTTGGGGGTTTGGTGTGCCCAGCTCTTGACGCCGCGGATCAACACCGTGTTGTTCGGCGTCTACATCAGTCTGCTGGTCATCCGGAGTTTGTTCGTGGCCATACGACCCCGGCCACCGGCAGCAGACAACACAGACAGCGCCGCTTAGGTCATCGCCCGAGACCAGTTGTTGCCTGGTTCTTCCGCTCTAACCTGACAGCAACCGGATACTAGAGCGGCAAACGCCGGAAAATCGGTCCGGGGATGTGGTGCAAAACCAAACTGACCAGGCGGAAAGCCGCCGGCACCCAGACCACACGGCGGCCTTGCTGGGCTGCCGCCACGATCTGGCGGGCGGCGACATCGGGATCTTGCGTCAGCGGGGCGTCTTTGAGACCGGCTGTCATCGCTGTCCGGACCATACCCGGCCGTGCGACCAGTACTCGCACCCCGGTCCGGTCGAGGGCGTCGCCCAAGTTCGTGAAGAAGGCGTCGAGCCCGGCTTTGGCTGACCCGTAGACGAAATTTGACCGCCGCACCCGGTCCCCTGCAACCGACGACAGGACGATCATCTGACCGTGGCCCTGGGCCGTCATCCGGTTCGCCAGCAGCGCCCCCAAGCTGACGGCCCCTGTGAAATTCACCGTCATGAAGTCAACCAACCGGGGTTGGTCGCGCCACAAGCGGTCGGCGTCACCCAACTGGCCAAACGCCACAATCGCGACGTCCACGTCGCCATCGGCCCAGGCCGCTTCGACCGTGGCCGCGTGGCTAGCTGGATCGGCGGCGTCGAAGTCGACCGTCCGCACGCTCCGGGCACCTTCGGCTCGCATCCGCTCCTCAGCGGCTGCCCGATCGGTCGATTGAGCCCGCGTCGCCAGGACGACGTGAGCCGGGAACTGGCGCAGATAGGTGGCCACGATCTCCAAACCGAGATCGGAGGTACCGCCGAATAGAACGATCCGCTGGGGGTTGGCAGTGGCGTTGATCATCTTGGGCTCCTTGTGGTCTCTCGGCCTTGAAATGTCGAGGGATTAGTGGTGGCTGGTGATGTGGCCAGCCCGACTCCAGTGAGGGTGACAGGGATGGCTCGATTGACCGCGCCCAAGGTGGCGCCAACGTCGTTCAACACGTCCGGTGATACGCGATTCAGCACCACCGTTAGGCGGTTCACAGCAGTTCCAAGCGGCGAGCCAGATCGGACACGAAAATGCCCTCCGGATCGGCCTGTCGCCGCGTCTGTTGCCACTGTGGCCAGCCCGGATACATGGCGTGGAAGGTGGCGGCGTCGGTCCGGGAATCCTTGGCCGTGTAGAGCCGGCCGCCGAATTCGAGGACCTCGGCGTCGAGCCGCCGCAACAGCGTCTCCAGGCCCGGTGTGACGGGGAAATCGACGCAGATATTCCAACCGGCCATCGGATACGACAGCGGCGCCTGGTTGCCGGGGCCGAAGAGTTTGAAAACGTTGAGGAACGAGTAGTGGCCGCTTTGTTGAATCGTCTGTAGGAGTCCCGGCAAGGCGCCGCTGGCGGCCGGCGGAACGACGAATTGATACTGGACGAACCCGGCCGGGCCGTAAGCCCGGTTCCATTGGCCGATCAGATCGAGCGGATGATAGAAAGCCGTCAGCGACTGGACTTTCCCCTGGCCACGGCCAGATTTGGCGTACCAAAGCGAACCGATGAGCGAGAACGTTGCTTTGTTGGCCAAGTGATTGGGGAAAACGTCGGGCAGCGTAACCAACGGGTCAGCCCGAAAACCCAGTGGATCCCGAGCCAACTTGGCCGGCAGTTGGTCGAGCCGGGCCAGGTTGCCGCGAGAAATGGCGGCCCGGCCCAGTTTCGGAGGGCCGGAGATGGCGTCGAACCAGGCCGAGGAGTAGGCATATCGACTTTCGGAACCGTCCTCGTGAGCGGCGATGGTTTCGGCCAGGGAACCCGTCTTGACGTTGTCGGCGATGAAGTAGGCGGTTTCGACGCTTTCCAGGGCCAGACCAGCCCGCACGATCACACCGGTCAAGCCGGCCCCGCCGACCGTGGCCCAAAACAGCTCGGCCGTCGCACCTTCGGGTTCGAGCCGCTGAATCTGACCATCGGCCAGCAGCAGTTCGAGCCAGCGGACGTGGTTACCGAAACTGCCGGCCGAGTGGTGGTTCTTACCGTGGATATCGTTGCCGATGGCACCACCCACGGTGACCTCCCGCGTACCCGGCAGAACCGGCGGCCACAAGCCATAAGGCAAGGCCGCTCGCAGTAGTTGGTCGAGGCTGACGCCGGCTTCCGCGGTCGCCGTGGCGGTCGCCGGGTCGATCGACAAACCCCGCAATTCCGTCAGATCGACCACCACGCCACCACTGGTCTGAGCCGGATCACCGTAGGAACGGCCCAACCCCCGGGCGATGATGCCGCGGCCGGCGCTCAGTTCGCGTAAGCGGGGCCAGGCCGCCTCGAGATCGTCGATCGACACCGGTTTGACGACGTGCGCTGGCGTTGGCGCCGTCCGTCCCCAGCCGGTTAAGAAAACTTTCTCTTGCTCCACCCGCCCGAGTCTAGTGTGGTCTGTCGCTCCTGAAATGTCGTGTTATTCGTGGTGGCCGGTGGGGTGGCCAGCATGGCGGAGGAGGAGCCGGTAGTGGACTTCCCGGCGACGACGACAACGCAGCTGGGGGCCCCACCGGGTGCCGCGAATGCGACATTTCAGGAGCGACAGACCAACC
>JAISGZ010000181.1 GCA_031262845.1 Propionibacteriaceae bacterium
CCGACTCCCTGACGGCGATGGTCGGGCGCCACCACGAGTTGGCTGGTGTGGGATAAATCCAATTGTGCGTAACCGGCTAATTCACCGTCGGCGCCCCGGGCCAGAAAGTGAGTCACGGGCCGGCTCGGGCGTCCCGATACCGGCTGAAGAGCGAACAGGGCGTCGTCGTTGAGTGGCCCGATGCCGTCGTATGAGGCCGCCGCCAGTGCCAAGGCACGCACAGCAGCAGCCTCGGCAGCGGTTAGTGCCGGGGCTGTGGTCACGCGGGGGGTGCCAGGTAAGGCCACGTTGCTCAGCCTATCCAGGCTTCAGCCGAATCTGTCCCTTAGACCGAGGTCTTAGGCTTCAGAAGTCGTCAGAGTTTGAAGCAATGGTTCACAGTCAGGCGGCCTTGGCCTGGTTGCGCCGGGGCCCATCGGGTGGTGTGAAGCGGTAGCCGACGTTCCGGACGGTGCCAATCATCGAGTCGTGTTCCGGGCCCAGCTTGGCCCGCAGGCGCCTGACGTGAACGTCGACTGTGCGAGTGCCACCGTAGTAGTCGTAGCCCCAAACCTCGGCCAGTAATTGTTCCCGGGCGAAGACCCGGCCAGGGTGCAGGGCCAGATAATGGAGGAGCTCGAATTCGGTGTACGTCAACTCCAGCGGTTGGCCGTCCAACGTCACCGAGTAGGCGGCCGCGTCGATCACCAAGCTGCCGATCGTGACGGCTTCGGTTTCGGCCGCCGGCGGGGTTACCAAGATTTTCAGGCGGGCATCGTATTCAGCCGGCCCGGCTTCGGCCAGGACGAAATCGGCGCAGCCCCAGTCGAGCGAATAGACCGGCAAACCACCCTCGGCCAGAATCGCCAGCCGTGGCACCACCACACCGGCCGAGACGAAGAGCTGACAAACCGCCTTGGCCCCCGCCAGATCACGCCGTCCATCGACGACGATGACATCAACGGCAGCCGAGTCGGTCAACACTTGATCGGCGAAACCTCGCAGCGTCACCTCGTGCGGCAACAACGACAGGGCAGGCACCGCCGCCGGACCGGCTTGGTCCGTGATCAATAAAACGGTGGCCACTGTTCTGATCGCTCCCCTGGGTCGCTCCGCGTTGGAGGCTGGCGTCCGGAGGAAGGATAGTCGACTGGGCGAATCAAATCGGCCCGTTACATCGTCGGCCGGTCGCCTGAGCGGCCGATCAGCACTCGGCTGGCAACAGTTCTGAGGCCGATGAACAGATCGCTGTGATCGTGTCCACCGGCCTCAAAATCTCAGAACCGTGAGTTCTCGGTGCTAGTCGCCGACTAAGACCAACATGGCGGTCAAGGAGCTGTCGCCGTTGTAGAGCTGGCTCTTGGCCGTGGTCGTGGTCATGTCGTAGCTGACGACGCCGGCGAATTCACCGGTGCCATCGTTGAACGGTGCCGCGAAGGCCATCGACTTTTGTTGCGAGCCGGTGACCGATTGGTAGAAATCCGTTGTCACGGCCCGGCCGGCGTCTTTGGCCTTGGTGTACCAAATACGAGTCCGATAATCGATGCTCTGGTCGGCCGCCGGATCCAAACCGACGTATTTGCCGTCCGCTTCCAGGGTCAGATAGGCGTCGTCGTATTTCCAGGTCGTGGTGCTGGCGGTGGCCAAACTATTGGCCTGGATAAACTGATCGACGCCGATTCGAGAAATATTATTCGCCAGCCGCTCAATGTCGTTTTTAATGTACGTCACGGTGCTGTCGATTTCGAATTTCATCTGGTCGAGCGCGTCCAGGTCGAATTGGTTTTTCACGCCCTCAAGAGTCGGGTTGGTGCCCCCGTAATTCTCGACCTGGCCGAAAATGACGACGCCCCAATCGGTGGTGGCGGTGGTCGTGATGACGGACCGATAGCGGTTCCCATCTTGATTGGGCAAATTGACGATCGGACCGGGGCTGGTCGCGGCCGTGGCGTACTCGGCGGCACTTTGGCGGATGGTGTCATCTTCGCTGCCATCGCCGGCCAAGGTTGCCAGCGGTTCGCCGTCCGGAGAAATCAGGACGATGTCGTCAATGAAGTCATTACCGCTGTCAGCGGGCAGTAAGAGATCGGTCCAGGCGGGCACCGTCAGATCGACCGCAGCCACACCGAGGAATTGTCCAGCGGCGTCTTTGACGGGGTAGCTGAAAGTCATGTCCTGAGCTTTGTCGCCCGTCATACTGTCGTAGAAACCGGTCACGGCCGGGCCGTTTTTCGTCTGGGTGGCGCCGTACCAGGGCCGCTGGGTCCAGTCAAAGGTCGGGTCGGCTTCCGGGTCGAGACCGACGTATTTGCCGTCGGCCAACGTGTAATAAACGTCGTCGTAGGCGAAGTTTTCGTTTTTTATGAGATTGAACATCTCAAGGGCCGCTTCGGCATTGGGTTGACCGGACGCGAAAAACGGCGAGCGGGCAATTCTTTCAGCGTCGGCCAAGAGCCGGTTGTTGACATTGTCCATCATCCAGGCGTAATTGCTGACGTAATTGTTAAAAGCTCGTTGGCCGTATTCCGTCACCTGGGCCGGGCTGATCGTCTCGCTGGTGCTGGCGTTGCTGGCGTTGGTGACGTTGGCTGGACTGCTGTCGGAGGACTGCGAACAACCCGTCAGAACCAGTGTTCCGGCCAAAGTTACGGCCGCCGTCAGTGCCATCATTCTTCTCGCCGTTGGTTGGCTGCGCATATGTCGTCCTCGTGTCTGTTGCCACCGCTGTCATTGGCCCTCAACTGAGCTGACAAAATATCTTTGACGCCAGCCAGGTCAGGCCCGATTTATTTTGGCATTAGCCTGAATGCCGCTTGTCGGTGGGGTGAGGTTCCGGCTTAGGCGATCACCACGGCGACAACGCTCGAAAGGATGCTTCTCATGCCGCTACTCGACCCTTATGTGCCGGACTTTCAACGCTACGACGGCCGGATGCCGTACCGGCCAGTGGGCCGCTGGGGATTGAAACTGCCGGCCGTGTCACTAGGCCTGTGGCATAACTTCGGTGACAACGTGCCTTTTGACCGCCAGCGGGCGATTTTGCGTCGGGCCTTCGATCTCGGCGTGACTCAGTTCGACTTGGCCAATAACTACGGCCCTAATTACGGTGCGGCCGAGACGAACTTTGGCCGCCATCTCCAGGAAAGTTTCCGCCACCACCGCGACGAGTTGATCATCAGTTCGAAAGCCGGTTGGGATATGTGGCCTGGCCCGTACGGCGACCTCGGCTCCCGGAAATACCTACTGGCGTCGCTCGATCAGTCGTTGGACCGGCTAGGGCTCGATTACGTCGACATCTTCTACCACCACCACTTCGACGCCACGACCCCACTCGAGGAAACGATGATGGCGCTCGACCAGGCCGTCCGTTCCGGGCGGGCGCTTTACGTCGGCATTTCGAGCTATTCGGCGACCAAAACCCGTGAAGCGGCCGCCATCCTGCGCCAACTGGGCACGCCGCTGCTGATCCACCAGC
>JAISGZ010000201.1 GCA_031262845.1 Propionibacteriaceae bacterium
CGAGGAAAACGACCTCAGGGTCTCGTCGTGGTTGCCACGCAAGTTGTTGAGCAAAGCCTGGACGTTGACTTCGATCTACTCATCACGGATTTAGCGCCAACGGACTTATTGCTGCAGAGAATCGGCCGACTTCATCGGCACGATCATCGACCTCGAAGTCAACGCCCGCTTCCTCTTCAAGAAGCGCGCTGTGTCGTTGTGGGCGCCGATTGGGAAACAACGCCACCCAAACCGGTCAGTGGGAGTAAGGCGGTTTATGGCGATCACTTACTGTTGCGCACCGCTGCGCAGTTGTTCGCTCTACAGGAGAGCAAAAGTGAGATTTGCTTGCCGGATGATATTGCTCCGTGGGTTGCTGAAGCGTATAGCAACCAACGACTGGGACCAGCCTCTTGGCAAGAAAAGATGGCGGAAGCTAAAACTGAAGCCGATGGGAATCGCGAGAAAGCAGAGCAAAACGCAAAGAATTTCCGTTTGCCAGCACCACGGCCGTCCGGCGATTTAACTGGTTGGCTCGACTACAGCGTCGGTGAAGCAGACGTTGGTGATGGCCGAGCTCAGGTGCGAGACAGCGAAGATTCCTTTGAAGTTCTTGTCGTGCAAAGTGACAGCGGCGGCCAGTGGCGTCTGCCGGACTGGCTGACCGGAGAACATCAGCCGCTGGCCGGCCAACTACTACCTTTTAGCGAACCTTTAAGTCTCCCTTTACGAAAGGTCCTGGCGTCCGCTAGTGTCAGATTGCCAGCCGTCCTCGCCCGGGGAGCTACTGGTGATGCGGTGATCGAACAACTGGAGCAATTTCGAGTTGCTTCGTGGCAGGAATCCTCCGACCTGGCTGGGCAACTCATCATGCCGCTGAATGACCAGCGGCACATCGAATTGGCCGATTTCACGGTGACATATGACCCGATGCTCGGACTGATGACAGAGAGGACATCTGATGGGCAGTAACGAACCCCTCGCTGTTCAGCCCTGGTTCAATTTGATTGATGAAGCTTGGATACCTGTCATTGATGCAACAGGTAAACAAGTTGAGGTCTCGTTGCGTGACCTTTTCATTCGGGCGGATCAATGGCAGCGTCTTGTCGGTGATCTACCAACTCAGGTTTTTGCTAATCTGCGAGTCTTTTTAGCCGTACTCCATCGGGCGGTCGGTGGACCTGAAAATGTCGATCACTGGGTGGAGATCAAAGATCATTGGGCAGATACCGTCGACGCAGTTTCCGCTTATCTGGATGATTGGCACGAACGTTTCTGGCTAATTCATCCAATTCATCCTTTTATGCAGGTAGCTGACTTGCACACGCCAAAAGATGAATTCTTTGGATTGAATCGAATTGTTTGTGATGGGCCTGGAGGGAAGGCTCAAACTTTTTTGTCAACTCGCCAGGGTGTACGTTCGAACAGAATTACCTGGTCAGAAGCTGCTCGCTGGCTCATTCATGCTCAAGCCTATGATGTTGCAGGGATACATTCTGGAGCGGTTGGCGATCCTCGGGTCAGTGATAATAAAGGGCCAGGTATCGGCACAGGATGGGCTGGTCAAATTGGTGGTATTTACCTACTTGGTGAAGGGGTTCGAGAAACTCTGCTCCTAAATTTAGTAATTACTGGAGATGAAAGTGAGTTACAACTTCAGGGTGGATTAGGTGATCGGCCGGTCTGGGAACGTGGTCCACTTGGTTCTCTTCCTGAGGGCTGGACGCAGAGAGGGGGGCGTGATCAGCCCTACCGCCAGCCTCAAGGGCCAGTCGATCTCTATACTTGGCCAGCTCGCCGCTTGCGTTTATTCGGTGATCGTGAATTCTGCACTGGAGCTATTAATGCTCAGGGTGATCGTGCAGTTCCGCACAATCGGTTTCAGTTTGAGCCAATGACCGCTTGGCGGTATTCCGGCCAACAAACCAAGAACCTGGGGTATGACACGTATATGCCACTGGAACACGATCCGTCCCGCTCGTTTTGGCGCGGCTTGGCGGCATTACTTCCGGGAAGCGACACAAAATACAACCAGCCGATTCGGCCAGGTGGTCCAGCCCCTCGCCTACCACCGGCAATGATGAATTGGATCGAAAGACTTCAATCGGCCGGAAAGATGCCTCGTCAACATATTGATGTACGTGCGGTTGGTATCGAATATGGTAGCAACAAATCGGTCTACAAAGAGATTGTGACCGATGAATTGAGATTACCAACGGCGTTACTTGACGACAAGTTCAAAGATCTAGTCGTCATAGCTGAGGAGGCAGTTGATGTAGCCGATGAAGCCGTTATCGCCTTGGGATATTTGGCGAAAAATATCGCCTTGGCGGCCGGCGCTTCATCTAAAGATAAGGGGCCACGTCAAATTGCTACAGCTCAAGCCTATGACGCTCTGGACGAAGAATTTCGGGACTGGATTGTGACGTTAACTGACCCAAGCAAGATAGCCGAGAGGCGTCAAAATTGGCAGAGTTCGGTTTCCATCATCTTGCGCGGTATCGCAAACAGAATTATTCGCGAGGCAGGTCCGGCGGCTCTCGTCGGTCGTGAGGCCAATGGTCGTCATTTGGACGCTGGCTTAGCTGATCTTAGGTTCCAAGCCAAGTTGCGTCAGCTACTACCAGAAGCCTTTTCAGACAAATCCGAAACTACGGCGGTAGCTCATGTTTAACAGTCAACGAAATCAATTATTTCGGCGAAGCCCAACTGGGCAATTAAATCACTGGCGAGTTCAGGAGATGGCATGACATCTATGACAGATTCCCCAACGGCTCGTTCGTGGCGGTACGGGGAAGTAGGGCGTTTGGTGGATAATAGAGTCAACTTTCTCCAGGAAAGCCGTCAGAGTTCAGCTACTGTGGCTCAACTGGCCTATTTGCGAGCAAACGTTGGAAGGCCGCCGGGGGCGGACCCCGCCATCTGGTCATTGACGGTTGAAGGGGTTCCGGGAAATCCACACAATGACGAGCCGACAGCGGAGGAGTGGGCAGTCCATCAAGCTCTAACTTTGTTCGCCTCCCACCAGCAGTCGAGAGACAAAAACATGCACGAGAAAAAGACTGGACTCGGCCAAGCAGTGGCTCGTTTGGATCGGCGACGGGGCCGTTCGGATGACAACCAAGTGTCGCCGGTACGTCGTCGTTTCGACGCCGCCGTTACGTCAGCTACACCCGATGAACTGAGTTACCACCTGAGAGGACTGGTAGCCCTGCTGCGCGGAGAAGAGATTGGCTTGGACTACGGACTATTAGCCGATGACTTAGTTCAATTCCAACGCATTGGCGGAGCTAGTACGGTCCGTCGACGGTGGGCCCGCCAGTACTACTTCCCAGAACCCAAATCTTCCGAAAACGACACTGCTGAAACAACTGCTGAGGAGTCCTCATGAATCGCACCATCATTGACGTCCATCTTTTACAAACTGTTCCACCCAGCAATCTCAACCGAGACGACACGGGGTCGCCCAAGACGGCAGTTTACGGTGGAGTCCGGCGAGCTCGGGTGTCATCACAGGCTTGGAAACGTGCCACGCGGCGTGATTTCGCCCAATATCTGGATCAAACAGAGCTAGGGATTCGCACCAAACGAGTGGTTGAACTATTGGGCGATCGGATTGTTGAACAGCTTCCGGATACTGAGTCGGCTGTGGCTCAGGCAACCGCAGGAGAAATATTCAAAGCCGCTGGAATCAAGGTGAAAGAACCGAGAGGGAAAAAGGATGCTCCGGCAGAGTCGGGTTCCTTACTCTTCCTTTCGGAACAACAGATTGGCGCTTTAACTCGATTGGCTGTTGATTCACTGGACCGTGATGAAAAAGTTGAGAAGAAGTCTGTTCAGGAACTGATTAAAGACAAAAATTCAATCGACTTGGCGTTGTTTGGCCGAATGGTGGCCGAGGTGCCTGCTCTAAATATTGACGCGGCTTGCCAAGTGGCCCATGCACTGAGTACACACGCCATTGAAACTGAGTATGACTACTTTACGGCAGTTGATGACCATAAGGCTGCGGACGCTGAGGAGGACGCTGGCGCAGGTATGATCGGGACGGTGGAATTTGATTCTGCAACGCTCTATCGCTACGCCACTGTGGACGTCGATCTGTTACGGATGAATTTGGGTGATATTGAAGCGACCAAACGAGCGGTTTCTGCTTTTCTCAAATCGTTTACTTATTCAATGCCGACGGGTAAGCAACACACTTTTGCTAATCGGACTCTGCCCGACGCTGTTGTGATTTCTTTGCGTCAAGACCAATCAGTGTCATTGGTGGGTGCGTTTGAGGAGCCCGTGAGAGATCTGAATGGTGGGGGCCGGGTGACTCGTTCGGCTGAAAGATTGGCAGCCTATTCCGAAGAGGTCACTCAGGCGTTTGGCGTCGCTCCTGTGAGTACTTGGGTAACTGGTGTTGGAGCTGCAGGAGACACTTTGTCGGTTCTAGGAAAACGAGTTTCTTTCGAAGCCGCCGTGGAAGCTGTTGCCAACACACTAGATAGTCGTCTGTCACCATCAGCATGACCACACTATTACTTCGGCTGGCCGGTCCTCTGCAGGCATGGGGGGATTCGTCGCGATTTACGCGTCGTAGTACCGATAAAGCACCAACGAAAAGCGGGATCATTGGTTTACTTGCGGCGGCTCAAGGTCTTCGTCGAACTGATCCTTTGGAAGATTTGTTATTGCTTCAGTTTGGTGTCCGTTTAGACCAGCCAGGCCAATTAGAAAGAGACTTCCAAACCACTCACCCTGCTGATGGCAAAGACTCTTTGCCGTTAACCGAACGCTTTTATTTAGCTGACGCTATCTTTTTAGCCGCAGTTTCGGGTGAATCGGATTTAATCACAGGACTCGATTACTCTCTACGGCATCCTGCCTTTCCGCTGTATCTGGGCCGTCGTTCCTGTCCGCCAGCCGGACCGGTGACATTAGGGACGAGACCTGCTGGGCTTTGGGAAGCGCTACACGACGAACCTTGGCAAGCTGCGTCGTGGTGGCGTCGTCGCAATCAGGGGACTGTTCGCGTGGAATTGCGGCTTGATGCCCAAGCGGTACCAGTCGAAGCAGCTCATACCTTCACGGACCAACACGATGCACCAGTGAGTTTCGACTCATGCTGGCGTGACTACAACTGGCGTCAAGTCGCTCACGCTTACGTCGAATTGTCAAACCCAGATGCTCGCGACGCCGTTCCTCGGCACGACCCGATGTCTGTTCTCTGAAGGATGGCTGATGTATCTGTCACGGATTCCACTTAACCCCCATCGTCGTGGCGGGCGTTCACTCATGGGTTCGCCGCAAACAATGCATGCCGCCGTGTTAGCTGCTTTCCCTGATTCAGGGGAAAGCCGGGGGCGGGTGTTGTGGCGTCTTGATCGCGATCAACACAACACTTGGCTATATGTCGTTAGTCGCCCGTTGCCAGATTTTTCCCATATTGTCGAGCAGGCAGGTTGGGAGACGCCAGAAGGTCAGAGCTTAATTAAATCGTATGAGCCCCTGTTGGACAGATTAAAGAATAATCAGCAATGGGCTTTTCGAGTAACGGTTAATCCCACTGTTACTCACGATAAAAGGCGTTACGGGCATGTT
>JAISGZ010000205.1 GCA_031262845.1 Propionibacteriaceae bacterium
CCGACTCAGTCGGTCTCCAGCAAACTCCGGATGTCATCGGCCGACAAGCTGGTCGAGAAACTACCCTCGTCGTCGTTGAGCAGAGCCTGGAACAACTCGGCCTTACGTTCTTTCAAGGCCATGACCTTCTCTTCAATCGTGCCGGTCGACACCAGGCGCATCACCATAACCGTCCGATCCTGGCCGATCCGGTGGGTCCGGTCGATGGCCTGGTTTTCGGTCGCCGGGTTCCACCACGGGTCCAACAGGAAGACGTAGTCGGCCTCCGTCAGGTTGAGGCCGAAACCGCCGGCTTTGAGACTGATCAGGAAAACTGGGTTGTCACCTTGTTTGAACTGGTCGATGACTTGGGTCCGGCGGCGGGTCGAACCGTCGAGGTAGCTGTAGGCGATCTGATGCTGGTCACAGCGGGCGGCGGCCTTCTTGAGGAAGGTCGTGAACTGGGAGAAGACCAGGGCCCGGTGGCCACCGGCGATGATTTCCGTCAGCTGTTCGAACAGGGTGTCGAGTTTGGCCGAGGGCACGTGAGCGTATTGGTCGTCGATCAGCGAGGCGTCGAGGGCCATCCGCCGCAGCAGCGTCAGGGACCGGAAAATCAGGAAACGATTGCTCTGATAATCGTCGAGCAAACCGAGCAGCCGGGAACGTTCACGCTGGAGGAAGGTGTCGTAGAGATGGCGATGCCGCGGTACCAGTTCGACTTCGAGAATCTGTTCCAGGCGGGGTGGCAGTTCCGGCGTCACCTGCTCCTTGGTCCGGCGTAACAATAAGGGTTTAAGTCGGCGCTGCAATTGGGTCAGCCGCTGGCGACCGGCGTCGATCTCGGCCAGGCGATCGGCTTCGTCCTCGGCCGTGCTCGTGACCTGGTGGCGGGCCTTGCCAGCGGCCGTGATCGGCTTGATGTAGTCCTCACGGAACCGGCCGGCCGACGGGTACAAACCGGGTGCCGTAATCGCCAACAGCGACCACAGTTCGACCAGGTTGTTCTCCATCGGCGTGCCCGTGATGGCGAGTTTGAAGGGGGCGGACAACAGGCGAGCTTGCTCGCTGGTCTTGGTTTTCGGATTCTTGACGAATTGGGCCTCGTCGAGGAACAGGCCGCTCCAGTCGCAACTGGCGAAGGCCGCGTAATCGAGCCGGAAGATGGTGTACGACGTCACGATGACATCGGCCGTCTGCGCCACCTCGGCCAGCTTGTGGTCGGCTTTGGCGTCGGTCACGGGCCGCAGTTTCAACCGCAAATTCGGCGTGAAACGAGCCGCTTCGGCCGCCCAGTTACCGATCACCGAAGCCGGCGCCAGGACGAGAAAAGGTGGCTGATTCGGTGTTTGTTCAACCACCTGGGCCATCAAGGCCAGCGCCTGAACTGTCTTACCGAGACCCATGTCGTCGGCCAGCACGCCACCCAGGCGGTGGTGATAGAGGAACGACAGCCAGTCGTAGCCATGTTGCTGATACGGCCGCAAGGTGGCGGTCAAACCCTCAGGCAGCGCCACCGGCGCCGGCCGGGCCTGGTCAGCCACCAAGCTGAGCAAGGAACCGACCGATTCCCGCCAAGCGTCAGCCTGTTCGACGACATCGGCCACCTCGGTCAGGTCTTCCCACAAGCTGGCCTGGTAACGGTTGATCCGCAACGGACCCTGGCGGTCGGTCAGGCTGCGAGCTTCGTCGAGCAACTGACGCAGCCGGTCGAGGGCCGGCGAATCGACCCGAAGATAGGAGCCATCCTCCAACAACAGCCGGTCGTGGCCCTGAGCGACGGCCGTGAACAGCGGCGCGAAGGGCACGCTGCGGCCTTCCACGGTCACGCTGACACCGAGATCGAACCAATCGTGGTTGTCGGAGGAGTCGGCCGACACGGTGATGACTGGGGCGTCGTCGATTGCCCGGTAGGACGGCCTAGGGCCGGTTTCGACCAACTCGACATCCGGCAAGTCGGCTAGTAGCGGCAACACCTGTTCGGTGAAATCGACCGCCTGGAGTCCAGCCGCGGCCTTGATCGTGTGGTGGGGCTGAAGATGGAAGTCGGCAAAGCCCGGCACGGCCGCAATCGTCCGCTCAACCTGGTCGATGATGCTCTGTTCGGTGTCCTCGGCCCGGGCGATGGCGTTGGGGTCACGCCAATTCGACCACAGTGGCTGCGTCAAACCGGCGTAATCCCACTGCCAGTCGAGGTTGAGCTGATATGGCGAGACGAAAGTCAGCTGGCCGATCAGCCGCGGCCGGGCCGGTTCGGGTAGGGCAGCGCTGTCGTCCGAACTGGTCAGCGGTAGGCGGCGACGCAATTGGGGGTAGAACTCGGACAAGAAGGTCGGTACGTCAGTGGCCGGGATCGTAATCGACGGCAGCGACAACAGGGCCGTGTCTTCGGGCCGCAGGACTGCCGCTGTCGGTCCGATCACGAGGTGACGGGCGGAGCCGTCGAAGCGCAGACCAAATAGGCCGGAGACACCAATCGCACCGACCAAATCCCACGGTCCGGCATCACCATCGAAGACGGCCCGTCGGGTCAGCCGCCACTCACCGGACTCGGTTTGGCGCAGATCAGCGCTCAACTCGGCTTGTTTGACGAGCCGAACCGAATCGTGGGCGGCACTGCCGACCAGTTCCACCCCGACCCGCTCGGCTTGGGCCAGCAGCGTCCACAGACCACCGGGCACGAATTCGTTGAGTTCCCGCCAGGCGCTGCCGCTTGCGTAGTAGTACGAGGTGGTGGTTTGCGAGGAGGCGCGGCCCAGGCTGCGCAACCAGTCTTCCGCCACCGGGTCGAACTGGGTCTTGCCCCGGTAGTAAAAGTCAGAGCCCGGATCCCAGGAGACGTCCCGGCCGCCGCTCCACGATTTCCCATTCGATTTGACCGGCCTCACCGACAAGGTGACATCAAAGGTCCGTGGTAGCTGGTCGGCCGAGGAGACACTCCGAGGTAGGCCGTTGAGTCGGAATTGAAGACCGAGTGGGGTGTAGGCCTGGTCGAGTGGTGAGTGGGGTGTTTGCGGTGGGGGTAGGACGGCGACGAAGGAGCGCAGAGCCAATTTCCACGGTGGGTCGAGTTTGCCGCCTCCGCCTGGTACCCGGCTGCGGCTCGTCAAACCGGCTTTGGCTTCGATCAGCGCCGTCGTGTACGACTTCAGGGCGGCGGCTCGGAAATCCAGCAACAGGGCGGCGGTGTGCTTGCAGTAGCCGCCGATCGGACACGAACAAATCGACTGGGTGACACTCAGTTGGCCGGTCGCGGTTTGGTCGAACCACACCGTGGTGAGATAAGTCTGATCCTGGCTACCTCGGACGTGTCCGTCGAGGCGTTGACGGGCGGCGTCCCACTGAAGACTGAGGACCCGGCCATGGCGCTGGTAAGCCTCACCCCGTTGGTAGGAACCGCCCCCGATCACCTGTTTGATCGCGGCTAGGGCGATGACGGGGTAAGACTCGGTTGGCGCTTCATCGGGGAGATCTTGGGGAGTGCGCACAGCTGCCATCATGCCACAGCCGTCTGGCTCCAGCGTCAGCGCGCTGATCAGGCTGGACAGCCTCCGTCAGGGCCGATATCCGATCGCTGGGGACAGGTTTGAGCTGGCGGCAAAAGCACTCCGGTTGAGCCGGCCAGCCGGTCCACTGACCAGTCCCCTGGTGGCGCTGGCGGGACTGGGTCGCCGAACCGGTCTCCGGCAACCGGCCGGCAGCCCAAGTCAGCAATTGCGTCACGACCGCGCCGGCCAGCCAGTCGATCATCTCCAATTCGTCGGGACCGGTCAGCCGGGCCAATTGGAAGGCCAACAAGGGCCAGGCCGGGTCTAGCCGCCGACGGGCCAGGTCGAGACAGCTCAGACAACTGGTGGCGCCCGGGATGACGAAGGGTCCCAGGGTGGCCCGTCCATAACCCTGGCGGGCGATCAAGTGAGGCTGACCGGCCTCGGTCAGTTGACGGGCTAGAACCCGATCGGCCTCAGCGGTGTCGGGAGCCACGATGACGACCTCAGGTGGTTCGGCCACCACCGGTTGACCGTAGCCACTCCAGTATTGGGCGATCCGATCGGCCAAGTAACCGTCGGTCGTGAAACTGATCCGGCAGGGGCGCCGCAGAGGTGGGCCATCGGCCAGCAAGCCTTGTTGATTAAGGCGGGTCAACAGCCAATCGGCCCAGGGCTGGCCGAGCCGGGCCGTGAAGTCGGTAATCGGGTGGTGGCCATCAAGCCACCGCAAGGCCGCGTCGGTGTCGGACGGCAAACCGGAAATCACCAGGCAAGGGTCGTCCAACCCGATTTGCAGTTCGGTCGGGTTGCGCCAAACGGCTGGGCCAATCAGTAAGCGGGGCCGGGCCGGCCAGGCCGACCGGCGCGGTGAGATCGATAACGACCGGGGCGGTGAGGTTGATAACACCGGTCCAGTCTGAAGCCGCCGTGGCC
>JAISGZ010000206.1 GCA_031262845.1 Propionibacteriaceae bacterium
TGTTGCCCTTGAGGGCTGAGGCCAGACAGGTCGATCACTAGGTGTTCCGTCAGAGCGCTGTAGCGCTCATCGGTCGGATGGTGATCAGCAAAGACGGCGATCGTGGCCGGAACGTCCGAACCTAAGTGACGACTGATGGCGGAATCCACGGTCAATCCCACGCAACCAGCCAGGCCGAGTTGTAACAGCTCACCCGGTGTGAAAGCCTCCTCCACAGCAGCCGGGCCGATCAAGACCTCACCACCACGTTGATTACGCCCGTAATAAATCCGCGGCGCTTGGCGTTCGACCCAGACCGCGGCCGTCGGTGGTGGCGGCAGTTTCGTGATCGGCGATTCGGTCATGTGGCCTCCTGTGACCGCAAGAATTTCGGAACCACAGGATTCTCCCGAGTTCCGGGGCTGACCTGTGCTCTACGTCTTCAGCGAGATATGGACGTGGTCGTAATGATTTTGGGTCGAGGAGCCCCGGTCGGCCATCCACTGCCAACTGTTGACGCCCCAACCGACTTGCCAGTAGCGCTGACGCCAGATCAAGTAGCTGACGCCGAGGACTTTGGCGTTGTCCTGGCACCAACGGGCGATGTCATCACCAAGCGCAATGCCGTCGGCGCCGGACCAATTCGGGATCATGACGTCGAGCGCCCGCCCAGTACCGTGGTCGCCCCAGTCGCCGGCCCGGTAGCCGCCGATTGTGACGATCGACGGGAAGACTCCGGCCAGGGTTTGTTTGACCTGGATGGCGTGAGGTGTCAGACCGTTGTTGACGCCGACGTTGCGGGGTGAGACGACGGTCGCCAAGAGATTCCGGGCCTCCGCTTGTTTGCGGTCGAGTTCGGCCTGTTGCGCGGTCAGGGACGCCTGTTGCGCGGCGATCGACGCCAGAGCGCTCTCCTGGGTCAAGCGAAGTTGAGTCAGCGCCGACTGCTGGGCCTCATAGTCGGCCAGCAAGCTGAGAATCTGGTGGTCGACCTGCTGGCTGGTGCTGAGCCGATCGAGCAGGACGGTGGTGTCCGGGCTGGTAAAAAGCAACAATGATTGGCTGAGGCTGTGATCCTGCCACTGGTGGAGGGCGATTTGGGTGACCTGTTGGCTCATCCGTTCGATGTCCTGGCTGACGGCGGTTAGTTGAACGGTGGTTTGGTTGAGCTGAGTTTGAGTTTGGGCCAGGCTCAGCTGGGTGGCTTGGTAGGTCGCGGCCACGGTTGAATACTCAGCCTCCAATTGGGCGATCTGAGCTCGGACCTCTTCGGCGGTTGGCGCCCCCTCAGCCTCAACGCCCACCGCGGTTGTCGCCAGGCAGGCCACCATCACGACAGCCAGCAGCGACCGAGGTCTCATAACGGGGATTCTCCTTGTTCGTCTGAGAGCAGCCTAAACGAATCCTGAGGATGGAGCCAGACCGTGACGACAAATGAGGTCCGGCCGTCCATTGCTGACCACCGGCCTGCGGTTATCGTCCAGCGGTGAAGGGCACGGGCTTGAACCGAGTGAACACCTGATCCACAGCCCATGTCCGATATGGCTGACAGCCTCCGACCGCCAGCCGCATCGTCTCGTTCGATCAGCTGTTGCGTACGATGGTCACTATGCCAATTCTGATTCAGACGATTGTCAACGCCGTCGCTTTACTCGTACTCGATTGGCTGCTGTCATCAGTCACCGTTCTCAAAGGTGACGGTGGAACTATCGTCACCATCCTGGTTTACCTGGTCGTGGGCTTACTGGTGGCTCTGGTGAACAGCATCATCAAGCCGTTCATCAAGCTTTTGGCCTTGCCGCTCTACATTTTGACCCTGGGCCTGTTCGGGCTGATCGTCAACGGGCTGATGCTGTTCCTGGTCACGAAACTGACGCCGGTGTTGGGTTTCGGCCTCGAAGTAACGAGTTTCGGGGCCGCCATCTGGGCCGGTTTATTGTTGTCGATTCTGACCGCCATCATCTCGATCCCGTTCCGTAACCGGACCGACGAACAGTAATTCTTAAATCCACGCTGGGACCGGTTAACGCCGTCGTCTCGGCGGGCTGAGTCCGCCAAGTGTCGTTGGTGACCGGCCAATGTGCGGGACGAGTCGTCTACTGATTCCGTTGGTTTACCACCCGAAAGCACTAAGCTCTTGACCCATGGCCTGGTTGCCCGCGATTACTTCCCCAGAAGACCTGCGTCGGCTGACCGACGAGCAAGTCGGTGAGCTAGCCGACGAGATTCGTCACTTTCTGATCGACCGAGTCAGCGCTACGGGCGGTCATCTCGGCCCCAACCTCGGCATCGTCGAACTGACCTTGGCCATCCATCGGGTGTTCGACTCGCCGGCCGACCCGATCATCTTCGACACCGGCCATCAGGCCTACGTTCACAAGCTCCTGACTGGTCGGCGCGACCAGTTCACGACCTTGCGGCAGCCCGGTGGGCTGTCGGGGTATCCCAACCGGGCCGAATCGGAGCACGATTGGGTTGAGAATTCGCACGCCTCGACGGCCTTGTCGTGGGCCGCTGGGCTGGCCGAAGCCTTCCAGTTGCGAGGCGATTCGCACACCGTCGTGGCCGTGGTCGGTGACGGGGCGCTGACCGGGGGGATGGCTTGGGAAGCCCTCAACAACATCGCCG
>JAISGZ010000156.1 GCA_031262845.1 Propionibacteriaceae bacterium
CCCTTCGGAAAGAGTTTTCCCTTCGGAAAACTGCGTGTTAATTCGTGGTGGCCGTTGAGGTGGCCAGCAAGGCGGAGAAGGAGCCGATAATGGACTATCGGTGACGACGACAACGCGGCAGGGGACCTCGCCGAGGGCCGCGGATGCGTAGTTTTAGACGCGACCGGGCACTACGATCACGCTCATGCCGACGATGGCTTGGACACGACAACGGGCGGCGGAACTGATCGACCACTACCTCCCGGGCTGGACCTTCGCCTTCGATCACGCCCGCACCCGGATCGGCTGCTGCCATTACCACGACCAGCGCATCACGCTTTCCCGCCACCTCCTGCGCCACTTGTCCGCCGAGGAAGTCGACCAGGCGCTGCGCCACGAAATCGCCCACGCTCTGACCGGGCCGAAGGCCGGCCACGGTGCAATCTGGCGCCGAACCGCCACCGGCTTGGGCTACACCGGCCAACGCACGATGCCCGTCCCGGCCGCCCGTCAGCAAGCCCGTTGGATCGCCGCCTGCCCCCAAGGTCACACCTACCTCCGCCACCGCCGGCCCAGTGGTACCGCCTACTGCGGCCCCTGCTCCCAGCGTGGTGATTGGTATCAACTGGACTGGGAGGACCAGCGGTTAGCCTCAGCCAATTCGTCGAGCCTCTGAGTTGAGCCATCAGAGCTGTTGTCGGCGTGCCTTCACCAGCGCTGAGGTTTGTCGTCGTAATTTGTCGCGCATGGATACCACCGGCTTGATCTTCGTCGCTGTTGTGGTCGCCTGGCTCGTTTATCTCGTCCCCCAACATTTGGCCCGCCGCGCCCCCGAACAGCCCGAAGCCAAGGCCACGCCGCCGATGCCGGGAGAGTTGACGGTCACCCTTCACAAGGGCACGCCGCCGGCGCCGGTCGCCGAGACCGAACCCGTGACAACGCTGGATTTACTCGAGGACCTGTCCCAGTTGCCGGTCTCGACCGACCTGACCCGCCGAGCACAACGTCACGCCCTATCCCGGATGGCTCGTCGGGCCGCCACCATCCGCCGCCGCACGCTGACTGCCGGCCTGGTCATCGCGCTCGTCGCCGTTGGCCTGTGGCTAGCTGGTTTAACCGGTTGGCTGACCCCCGTGCTGGGTGTTGTCGGGTTGCTTTCCGGCCTAGTCCTGGCCCGCTGGAACACGGTTCGGAGCACACGTCGCCTCGACCACCTACGCCAGTCCATCGACCAGGCTTCCGACGAGACAACAGTCGCCATCATCGTCGAAGTGCCGTTGTCCGACGACTACCAAGAACAGACCGAAATCGTCGACCTGACGACGCCAATCGCCGCCGACCAGCAGCTGTCCCTGTGGGACCCGCTGCCCGTCCCGGCCGCCACCTACGTCTCACAGCCCATGGCCCCCCGGACCATCCGGACGATCGACCTGGCCTCCCCTCAGCCGGCCCAACCCGTCGCCGTCGTCACCGCCGAAGGCGACCAGTTGGAGGACGAAGACGACGCCATGCGTCAAGCCGTCTGATTGAGACTCTCACTAACCGGCATTCCGCTATGCCACTCGTTATGCCACAAGAGGTTTCTAGGGCTGAGATCGAGCCACAAGGCTGGGCGAACACCTGCGGCTGGGCGAACATACTCGTTGCCGTAATACGAGTCGCTGTCAACTGAGTGACCGAGCGGGTTGACACCGCCGCCGAGGTTGACAAAAGCGGCAGTGTCTTGATCAACGCCAGGCGAACGCAGCCACCACCAGCTTTCCTGTTCACTATCTTTTTCTTCTGATGGCGGCCATCGAGCGAGACGTTCCTCGTCAGTCCGCAAATATGATTTGTTAGAATAACTACTCACTTCAGATAAACTCAGTAAAAAAATTCTGTCTCGAGTATCACCTCCACCTGGCGTGTTTCTTAATGGGTTATCACGAGTTGCATTATCATCATTAGAAATGGCGCTCATCAATAACCGCTCTCGCATACCCGGAATTAACTGGCCAATAAAAGCACCATCGCTGTTAAGGATCCTTCTCAACGAACAAGTCTTCCAAGTAACATCAACTCGTTCGCTATGGTACGGGAGCTGGGCCACTAAAAACTCAGATATCAACAGCGCTGCATTTCTGGTTCGATCGACGTCCAGTAAGCGCCAAACAAATGGCCCGATGGATATTTTAGTTCCTCGTTCTGCTGACCTACCGGAAATAAAATTTCCTTTTCCACGAATTACTGAGCAGACTTCATCAATCCGGCCTTCGTACCAACGATCAAGTTCTTGTTCTCCAACTAAACGCCAAGGAATATCATCCGAGGCGTCTTCCGTCGTTCTTTCTGACAGATATCGCCACCCTTGTGAACTATTGGGGGAAATCTCTCTCACACTGTCGAGACCCTCAGACGATGAATCCGTCGGCTTTCCCGAATCCCCATCCGGTTGCCCTCTGAGCTTCCATGTGACAACTTTTTGGTCCAGCAGCTGAAGTTCGAGATCTTTGATTCTTTCCGCGCCTTGTCTTGCTCGCTGTCGCCATTCGTCACGATCCTGAGCAAGTTCCTCGCGCTCTTGTCGCCAAAAATCATCTTCGGGCAAATCAGACGCAGAAACAGGTGTATCACCCTGTGGAAGGACCGTTTGGTTAAAAAGCGGCTTTTGGCTATTGCCGTCCGTCTCTGAGCTGACATTTCCCGTCAAATATGCCGTCAACGACCAATCATCTTTTGGCCGCAGGCCTTGAGCTAATTTCACCCAGTCAGGCGGATCGGAGAAAACAGGGAAGAGGATTCGTTCTCCGTCTTCTTCCGGAGGAGTCGTGCCCCTCCACGCCGTACTGCCGACAACGGATTGGAACATGACTTTTTGGCTAGCAGGATTGATCGTGGCGCATAATCTTCGCCACTCGTCGGGATGGAGAACTTGCAGAATGCTGACCACGGCCGTCAGCCGCGGGTCGTAGGGCTGTTCGGGGGCAACGAATCCATCGTTTTTTTGGCTCGCTCGCACGAGCAGGCGGTGATTGTCAGTAAAGGTG
>JAISGZ010000220.1 GCA_031262845.1 Propionibacteriaceae bacterium
GGCGGCGGACCCGAGTTTCTTCAGACAGTTCTTTATGGAGGACCGGCAACGGCCGAAGGGCTTTGGCGGCCATCGTCCACTGGTTGGCGAGGACCGACAACTCGCCCCGTTTCGAAGCGATGACCCGACCGGTAACGGCAACGAAGTCACCCAAGTCGACATCATCTTTCCAAGCTTGGAGTTGATCGGCGCCGACTTCGGCCAGGGACAACATGACCTGGAGCCGCTGGCTATTCGACTGTGGCGTGAAGCCCCCCTGCAAGGTGGCGAAGCAGAGTTTGCCGGTGTTGCGGATGAAAACCACGCGGCCGGCTACCGAAACCACAGCGTCGGTTTCTTGGCCGGCGGTCAGATGACCCCAACCGGCCCGAACCGCAGCCAGGGAATGAGTCCGCGGCACCGAGACCGGATACGGCGGCCGGCCCGCCGCCAGCAGCCGCTCCCGTTTATCCTGCCGAACGCGCATCTGTTCGGACAGGTCGGCCGGCGCCAAGTCGAGTTCGGCCGCATCGGCCGGACCGGTTGAGTCAGTGGGGTCAGTCGGGTCAGTCGGGTCACTGGGGGAGTGTTCAGGCACCGGACAAGGATAAGGGACTGGCCGGTGTCCGACCGACACGACGAGACTACTCACTCAGGCCTTGTCAGGACGGAAACATTGCCTGGCGACAGTTTTTGGCTGGTCAAAGTAATATGACTGCTCGTTATATCGAGAGGCCATAATCGTTTGGTTGAGGGCCTGAGGGACGCTGTATGAAAAATCAACTGAGCCGGCTTGTGGCTCGCTTTCTCAAGCCCTATTGGCGCTTGGTCGCCTTGGTTCTGCTGCTCCAATTCGGCGCCACCATCGCCAGCTTGTTCTTACCCCGGCTGAACGCCAACATCATTGATTACGGTGTCTCCCAGGGCGATGTCGGCTACATCTGGCGCACTGGTGGTCTGATGTTGGCCGTCTCGGCCAGCCAGATCCTCTGCCAAGTCGGCGCCGTCTACTGTGGCGCCAAGGCGGCGATGTCGTTCGGGCGGGATATCCGGGCTGGGCTGTTCGGTTGGGCGCTGCGCTTCTCGTCGCACGAGATCAATCAACTGGGCGCTCCGAGCCTGATCACGCGCAACACGAACGACGTCATGCAGGTCCAGATGATCGTCATGTTGACCTTCACGATGTTGGTTTCGGCCCCGATCACGATGATCGGCGGCGTCATCATGGCCTTGCAAACCAACCTGTCGATGTCGTGGCTGATCGCCGTCGCGGTCGGCAGTTTGCTGGTCATCGGGGCCCTGCTGTTGGTACTCATGCGGCCGTTGTTCAAGGTCATGCAGAAGCGAATTGACAACGTCAACCGGGTCTTGCGAGAACACATTTCCGGTATTCGGGTGGTCCGGGCCTTTGTCCGCGAGCCCCAAGAGTCGGAGCGTTTTGGCCAAGCCAACCGCGAGTTGACCGAGGTCGGCCTGAAGGTTGGCCGGATCATGATGACGCTTTCCCCCTTGATCATGATGGCGATTAATCTGTCAACCGTCGGGGTGATGTGGTTTGGTGCCCGCCAGATCGATCAGGACAGCTTGCAAATCGGCCAGTTGACGGCCTTCATCTCCTACCTCATGCAGATTCTGATGTCGGTCATGATGGCGACGGTCATGTTGGTCTTGCTGCCGCGGGCGATTGTCTGCGCCCAACGCATCATGGAAGTCCTCGACACCAAGCCCGGCATTGTGATACCGGATAATCCCGAGCCGATCGATCCCGCCAATCCGGCCCCGACGATCGAGTTCGAGCAGGTCAACTTCCGCTATCCGGGGGCTGAGATCGACGTCCTGAGCGATATCAGTTTCAGCCTTATACCGGGCCAGACCACGGCCATCGTCGGTGCTACCGGGTCCGGTAAGACGACTCTGGTCAGCCTGATTCCCCGACTCTTCGATCCCACCAAAGGTCAGGTCCGAATTCACGGCACAGATGTCAGCCAGGTCGACACCGACGATCTCTGGAACCGGATGTCGTTGATCCCGCAGAAGGCCTATCTGTTCTCCGGCACGGTGGCCTCCAACCTCCGCTACGGCAAGCCCGACGCCACCGAAGACGAGATGTGGGCGGCGCTGGAAACCGCTCAAGCGGCGGACTTCGTACGCGAGATGGACGACCAATTGGAGGCTCCGATCGCCCAGGGCGGCACCAACGTCTCCGGTGGTCAACGACAACGCCTGTCGATTGCCCGGGCGCTGATCAAAGAGCCGGAAATCTACGTCTTCGACGATTCCTTCTCGGCCTTGGACGTGGCCACCGACGCTCGTCTGCGTCAGGCCCTGGCCACGGAAACCGGGCAAGCCACGGTGCTGATCGTGGCCCAGCGGATTTCGACGGTCCGCCAGGCTGATCAAATTCTGGTGCTGGACGACGGCACGATCGTCGGCCGCGGCCGTCACGAGGAACTACTCCAGACTTGTCAGACCTATCAAGAAATTGTCGAGTCCCAACTGTCGATTGAGGAGATGACGGCATGAGTCGGCGTCACGACCGGGCGGCCAAAGCTGCCGCCGAGTCCGTCAGTGGCGCTGACGAGGTCACGGAAACCACGCCGGCCGCCGACTCCAGCGACGCTATGACGGGTGAGCCGCCGCGCGGGCGTCGTGGTGGGCCACCGGGTTCGAGCAAGAAAGAGAAGGCGATCAATTTC
>JAISGZ010000012.1 GCA_031262845.1 Propionibacteriaceae bacterium
GGTAGTGGTTGTAGAAGGCCGCCGAACAGGCCGCCACAAAGACACTGGGGTGGAAGGCCGCCAGCAGCGACAATTCCTTACGCCGTTCCCACTTACCGTGGTGGGCCTTACCGAAGCGAGCCAGGTCGGAGTTCTGACCGGTGTAGCTGGCGGTCGACGCCTGGCCACCGGTGTTCGAGTAGACGCCGGTGTCGAGCACCATCATCTTGACCGGAGTCCGCGAAGCCAAGACCCGGGACATCGCCCCGAAGCCGATATCGAAGGCCGCGCCGTCGCCGGAAATCGTCAACACCCGAGGCAACACGGTCAGTTCTTCCGGCGTGAAATGATGCCACGTCAGCGTCGCCAACTGTTTGGCTTTCTGGTCGTCGTAGGCGTCGTCCAACTCCCACTGAGCGACCCGCAGGGCCTTGATCTCGGTCAGATAGTTCGCCACCAGGCCTTCGAACAAACCGACCGCGACCGCCTGGGCGTCTTGGAACAGGGAGTTGACCCAAGGCATCGTGTACGGCTGCGACGGCAAGGTCGAGGCGTAAACCGACGAACAACCGGTCGAGTTGGCGACCACGGTGGGGGCAGGACCTTGGCCGGTCGGGCCGGATTCGTGAAGATAGAGCGCCTGGTCGAGATCGGCCAAGACCTGCTCGATCCGCTGCCGCCGATCGGAGTCAGAGTCGCTCAGGCTGTCCAGCTTGGCCGTCAGTTGATCGATCAGTTCGGTCAACTCGGTCACATGGGACCGGCGCTGATCGTCACCGATGGCCCGGCCCAGAGCCGTTAACAGGTGTGTCGCCGTGACCTCGCCGCAGCCTCGGCAAGCCCCGTGGCCGCCGGTCAGGGCGTAGTAGTTGTCTTTGTTCAGCAACAGCCGCTTGATGTCACCGTCGGGTCCGGTGGCGTCGGCGTAGAAGCGGTGGGGTGTATTCGGCAGTTGCGTCAGCCGCTCGAACCGGACCTCCAAATCGGCCAACGACTCGTCGGTTTGTTCCTGCGCCGTCAGGGCACCAGGGCCGCAGACGTTGACGCACTGGAGACAGCCGGTGCATTTCCAGGGATCGACCGTGACCGAGAACAGTGCGCCCGAACCGGGTTGGCGCTTCTCCATCAGATCGAAGATCGGCCGGGTCCGGGAAACCGGGTAGGCCGCCAAGGAAGAAATCAGGGCATCGAGGTGACGCGTCAGAGCCCGCTGACCGGTTTCGTCGGCCTCGACCTCTGAGGCCGCCAGGCGAGCCACGGCTGGGAAGTCCTTGGCCCGCTTGTCCTTGACCATCAGACGCCGAATCGCCTGCGCCCAATCAGCCGCCAACGTCACCAACACCTCTTGTTGCGGCGCTGGCACGTCCCGGGCGGCTTTGATAGCCGCGATCAGAACGTCACGGATCTCGATGGCCCGGTTGGGAATCGCCGAATCCGGGCAAGCGATCGTACATTCGTTACAGGCCGTGCAGAGGGCCGGATCGTAGAGCGGCGCTTCGCGACGGAAGACACCCTTGTTTTTGAAGGCCCCAGAAGCCGGCGGCATGAACAAGCCGGCACCCGGCAGGACGGGGTTTTCGTCAACCGTGCCTTCGCGGAAAGCCCGCGCCATGACGTCGTCGTAATACTCCGGATCGAATAGTCCACTGGTCGCCGGCCGGGACGAACTCGACACCATCGAGGCCGACAAGCCGACCGTCCGGGCATCCGTCGGCGCGACTTCAGCGTCAATCGCTAGGAAGTCCGGTTCGTCGTAGTCGATGATGTGGGTCGCGGCGATACCGTCCTGAGCGACCGCCATATTGCCCTCGACCACGGCGGTGCCCTTGGAACCGAACTTCTTCGTCAACTCGTCGCGAATCAGGCCCGAAATGTCGGTGTCCCCGACCGCTTGCTGAACCCGGTCAACATGGCCGATCAGGGCGCCAATGAAGGCGATACCCATCATCCGGGTTTCCAAGTTGGGCGTCGGCGCGTGCTTCTTAGCCACCTCGAAAGCGTCGATGACGAGGAATTTGATCTTCTTATCCCGGATCGTCCGCCGGGCTTCGGCCGGCAGCGACCGCCAGACTTCGAGCGGCGTCTTGTCGGACTGCAAGATGAAGGTACCGCCGGGGACCAGGCCACGCAGCGGCCGGTCGTGGACGAAGACCTTGTGGTCCGGCGAAATGACGACTTCGACGTCCTCCAACTGGGCATTCGTCAAGAGGACCGGCTCGGGTGACAGCGTGATGTAGAAGTTGGTCGCCGCACCTGACTTTTCCGAGCCGTACTTGGGTGACGATTTCGAGTTCATCTGCAACATGCCCGACAAAATGTCGGTCAACAGCTTGCCGGTCGCCACCGTGCCGTAACCGCCGACCGAGTGGAAGCGAATCCGCAGGGCCGACTCCGGCAACAGCCCCGGTGGGTTGTCGCGGGTCGTCAGAGCCATCGCCTCAGTTTCCGGATAGGCCTGGCGGAGCCGGTCCTGGAGGGCCCGCAGTGACGACGAAGCCGGCTTGTCGGCGAAGAATTGCGACCCCAGATAAACCAGCGGCGAGTGGTTACCCGACAGCATGTTCTCGAACGTCGCAACCAGGTGGCGGGGTTGCACATCGTGCGAGCCGAGGCCAAAGATCGCTGTCGTCAAACGCAGGTTAGCGGCCGAAGCGCCGGCCTTGAAGAGGGCTTGGGTGACGAGTCGGGTCAGAACCGTGTCGTCCGACCGTTCGAGCACCGTGACCGCCCGGCAGCCGCGTAGCGCCGCCACCAATTCGGCCTCCGGGAACGGCTGTAGCAACTTGATCGAGACGACGGCGGCTTTAATACCCTGCGAAGCCAGATACGGCAGCAGCGCGCGGGCGTCATCGGTGATCGAACCCAAACCCACGACCACGATGTCGGCGTCACGCGGGCCATAGCGCTGGACGGGAGCGTACTGGCGACCCGTCAATTCACCGTATTCGTGCATCGCCTGCCGCACCAGAGTCGGTACGGCACTGGCGAAGTGGGTCCGGTGATCAACACTGCCGGCTTGGAAGTCGGGCTGGTTCTGGACCGGGCCAGTTAAACCAGGATTGTGGGGATCGACCAGCGCCGGCACCAACTGGCGCGTTCCCTTGGGCCAGGCCCCACGCCAGGCCCGCCGCCACGAAGCCCGCAGATCAGCCGGCACCCAGGACTCGGTCTGAACGATCAGTTGACCGTCGTTGTCGGCCTCGACGGCTTCGGCTTGAGCCGTCAGCCAGGCCCTCAGTTCACTCAGGGCCGTCGGATCGAAGTCGGCCGCTTGACGGTCGAGTTGACGCTGGAGCTGGAACACCCGGCCCTTGGCGCCGAACAGAATGTCCTGAGCCACGGTCGGGCTGACAATCCGGCTGGTCGGGTCGCCGAGGTATTCCTTGAGTAAGGCCGGTTCCGGCAACATAACTTCGGACATGACGTGGCTGGTGGCGAAACCGTCCATCGCGTTGGCCACGGGAATCAAGCTGAGGGCGCTGGTCCGGTAGGCGATGGCGGCGAAGTCGGCCGCCTCCTGGGGATCGGAGCCGAATAGGACCGTGTAACCACTCGGCAGCAAGGCGTAAATATCGTCGTGACCAGCCATGACGTTGAGCGAATGCTTCGACACCACGCGGGCCGCAACCTGGAGCACGAAGCCACCGATCTTCTTGCCGGCGGTGACGTAGTGGGACTCCAGACCGTAGAGAATGCCCTGGCTGGAGGAGGCGTTGGAGACGTAGTGACCACCGGTCAAGGCCGCCCCGAGAGCTCCGGACTGGGCGGAATGTTCACCTTCGGTCTCGACGAAGAACGGATGTTTACCCCAGACGTTGATCTGGCCATTGGACCGAGCCGCTTCGAAGGTCTCGGAAATCTCCGTCGACGGGGTAATGGGATAGCCGATAACCCCACCACAGACGTGCTTCATGACGTGGGCAACGGCGCCATTACCGTTGATGACTTCAGATTGTCCGGGGAATTTGACGGTTCCAGAGCTCACGATAAGTCCGATCTGTGTTCGGTTAACAACCTCTCAAGGCTCTGGAAGCGGACAAACCACCGTCTTCCTCGGCCGCGGATAAATCCACGGGCCAGTCTGCCATGAGGATCAAGCTACGCCGTACCTTTCTCACGATTGGACTCGTGTTTTGAGACGCGAAAATTCAGTGACTGGTTGGCGCCGAATGAGTGATTTTAATCGACGACCGACTACGGTGGTCTTCGACGGCTGGGGTTGGCCGCTGGAACTGACCGCGATCACCGGCTCCGGCTACCGTCCAGGATGCAGCTGAACGGCGGAACCCGCAGCTCAGTTGCGGTCGGCGAACCTGACGCCAACGGAAAGGGCGCTATGACGCAGCTTGCCAGTTATCTGGTCCCGGGCTTGTGGGTCACTGATCACACGATCAAGGTGCCGCTCGAATGGGGGGACGAGTCGTGGGGAACGATCAATTTCTTCTACCGCGAGGTGACCGATCCCAACCGCCGGGGTGACGATCTGCCCCTGCTGCTCTTCCTGCCCGATGGACCCGGCCGGCCCAGTCCACGGCCGACGCCGGAGCTGGCCTGGCTGCGCCAAGCCGTCGAGCACTACCGGGTCATCCTGCCCGATCCCCGGGGCACCGGCCGCTCCAGCTTGATCGACGGTGAAGACATCGCCCGCTTCGACGATCCGGCCGAAGCCGCCTGGTACCTCGGCCGTTTCCTGGCTGACGCTGTCGTCCGGGATCTCGAACATCTCCGCATCAAGGTCTTGGGCGGCCGCCGTTGGACGACGCTGGGTGACGGTTACGGCGGGTTCTTGACCCTGACCTATTTATCGCAACATCCGGCGGCTTTCGAAGGTGGTCTGATCAATGGTGGCGTGCCCGGACTGCCGGCTTCGGCCAGCGATGTCTGCCGGGCTTCATTCGCCCGCGTCGAACACCTGTCGCGCCAGTTTTACCGTCGCTATCCCGCCGATCAGCCGATCACGGCGTCGATCGTCGAGCGTCTGTCCGACGGTGATGTGGTCCTACCGAACGGCGATCCGCTGACCGTTTCCCGTTTCCAACACAGTGCCGGTGACCTGACGGCGACCGGCAGTTTCGAGCGCCTTCACTGGCGACTCGACTCCGCTTTCGCCCGGACCAGCCGCCTGTCCGACCAATTCTTATATGACGTCATGAACCAGACCGCTGGGGCCGACATCCCGCTGTTCTCGGTTTTGCGGGAACTGATCTACGGTTCCGGCGCCAACGGCCCGATCAACTGGGCGGCCGACCGAGAACTCGAACGCCACCCGGAATTCGCCCCCGACGCCAAGCCGCTGCTGTTCTTCGGCGACCAGGTGTTCCCGTGGATGTTCGACGATATTTACGAATTGCGGCCGTTCAAACCGGCCGTCGATGTGCTCATGCAGCAGGTCACGTGGCCGCGTTTATACGACGCCAACCAGTTGGCCGCCAACGAGGTGCCGCTGGAGTGCGTGGTGTATTGGGATGGCCGTTCGGGTGACGCTCCGACCCAGTTGGAGACGCTTCAGGGCATCGGCAATGTCAACGTCTGGGTGACTAATGAATTCGGTCCCGACGAATTACAGCGGGGGCAGGTCTTCACCCGCCTGAGGCAGCGGCTCGACGAACGTGCTTGGCGGCTCTAGATGATCACGCCGTGGCTAGTGCTCTGTCGTGTCTTAGATGATGCCTTCGCGGCACCGGGTGGGGCACCCAGCGGCGTTGCCGTCGTTGATAGGGCGAAGATGAACACATCGTGGCGCTACCCGTCAACGTGCCTGGGAGTTTTGTCGTGACGAACGATCAGCCGTTGGATCTGTTACTGGCCGGTGGCGGCACTGGCGGACACACCGTCGCCGCCACGGTCATCGCCGATGTGGCCGCTGGCTTGGGCTATAACGTCGCCTGGGCGGCTAGGCCGGACTCATACGAGTCCAAGGTGGCAGCCGAAAATGGGATTCCGTATTGGCCGGTGCCGGCCCATCGGGTCCACCCCAAACACGCTCCCCAGTTGATCCAGTCGATACTGACCGCGCGGCGTCTGATCCAGCGTCTGAGCCCCCGGCTCGTCATCGCCACCGGCAGTTGGGTCTGTCTACCGGTCGCGTTCGGCGCCAAACTGGCTGGCGTGCCGCTGATCGTTCACGAACAGACCCTGATCCCCGGGTCGGCGACAACCTTCCTGTCCCGCTTCGCGGCTGAGACCTGGGTCACCTACGAACCGTCGACCTCGTTTTTTCCCGCGTCAGCTCAACTGGTCCACACCGGTTTCCCGCTCCGGCCAGTCCTGCGCCAACCGGTGTCACGAGCGGACGGGCTGGCCAGCTTCGGTTTGGCCGAGCAGCCGACCCTGTTCGTCGCCGGTGGTGGTTCGGGCGCGGAAAGCCTCAACTCCTATATCGAGCGTCACCTCGACGACCTACTCGGCGTCTGGCAGATCATCCACCAAGCCGGTTCCAGCCCCAAGCTGACGACCCCGGCCGAAGTTCTCCAACGTCGTCGGGCTGACCTACCGGCGGCCCTCCGCGACCGCTACCACGTTGCCGGCTACTTCACGGGCGAGCAAGTCAACGCCGCCCTGCGCAGTGCCGACTTGGTGTTGGCCCGGGCCGGCGCCGGTTTCGTCAACGAAGTCGCCCAGTTACAAACCCCCACCGTCTTCGTGCCCTACCCGTACTCGGTCAAAGGTGAACAAGACGCCCTGGCCGAACTGCTCGTCCCAACCGGCCGGGCCCTGGTTTGGCCGGACCACGAACTCCGCTCCGACGCCCCCGAACGCCTCGTCCAACTCCTCGATTGGCACGCCCTTAAGCCAACCGACCAGCCGTCACCGATCCTGACAACCGACCAGTCCGTCGCCCTGATCCGCCAACGTTTGCAGTCGTTCTTGGGCTGAGCCCTCATCGCAACAGTTTCAATGACTGGCGGGAAAAGTGAGGCGGCCGGGGCTCGAACCCGGGACCCGGGGATGATGAGTCCCCTGCTCTGACCAGCTGAGCTACCGCCCCGCGGGGCGTCAGTCTATAGGTCCGCGCTGACTCTGACCTAGATCGGCAACTGCGGCGTCGGTGTACCTGGACCTTCGGAGGCGCTGGCGCTGGCCGACTCGCCGTTGGAAGGCTCCGGCGAGGCCGAACTGGGGGTTGGTGAGGCGGAAGCGCTCGAGGAACTGGCCGACGATTCCGACTCCTCGGACGAGGAAGCCGAGCTTTCACCTCCGGAGGGACTCGACTCGCTGGCGGACGACCCGGAACCACCGCCCGAACCACTTTGACCAGTGTCGGGCGACGGCGGTTGGGGCGGCACTGGTGGCGACTGGCTGAATATCAGAATGGCCGTCAAAATTCCGGCTGCGGCCAGGGCCAACATGAGGAAGAAGGAGGCCGCGATGGTTGTCCGCCCGCCCCGGTCACGCCGACTCGGCCAGGGCAAGGGCCACAGCCGACTACGACTGGGTTGCGGTTGGTCGACCCACGGCAGTTGGAACTCCGGTCCCGCGGCCTGACCGGCTTGTGGCATCCGGTCGAGATCGACTTCGGCCAGCAGCCGTTCGGCTTCAGCCACGGCGGCCGCGGAACCGTCGAAAGCCAACGCTACCCAGGGCGCTTGTGGCGTGTCATCGGCCGGTGTCGGATCGTCGTCTTCGGAACGGAATTTGCCGCCCAGCCGACCGCTGTCTTGGTCTTGACCACCGCGCGCTATGACCGTGTCAATGTGCATTCGGTTGACTTGGCCGGCTAGCCGGTCCCGGGCCGCCGCATCAGCCGCCGCCCCCTGGCTGAGGAGGATGACCATGGCCGGCGCTTGGCCGTCTTCGTGGGCCAGATAGGCCACGCCCGAAGGCGCCGCCACCAACCGGGCGTCGAGCCAGAAGTCACCGATTTTCGGTGGGTCGATGGCAATCAGGGGCGCGGTTTCCACCGTCCACGAGTCGGCTGGAGCCGTCAGCGAATCGGTTTCCCCGGTTTCAACAACGGTCGAGTCGGTCTCCACCGTCGTGACGCTGTTGTGGTCGGTCATGGGCGCTTTCTACGAAACCTGGCCGGTCGGACTGAGCGGAATGCTGGACTGGAACCGGCGGGTATTAGTGTGCCCCATTCCGGCGGATCTTGTCCGTTTACGCTAGGGCTGCGGTCGTGAGCCCGATGATCGTGACCGGGCCGCAGCGTCAGTTGTTCGATCATTCGGTCTGGCTGTGATCACGTCGGTCAGCAGCCACATGAAATCTCTTTGCGGTCCCCCGTCCCGACGTTGGGCGGGTGAGATTGTTCGAGTGATCGAAGCGGTTCACCGCCAACCCGTGAAATCTTGTCTCAGGGAACCCTGAAACCAAGTGGGCTAACCTAGTTCACGATCTGTTTCCAGGTTTCCCGAACCACAAGGAGAGCGCGTGACCGCGACACCGCCGCCAGTCCCCAACGGACCGTCCGTTCCGCCAACCTCACCGGGCCCTCAATTCCCACCGCCACCAGCCGCTGCGCCGACCCAGATGCCACCGCCCCAGGGGATGCCAACCGCGACTGACGCACCCGGGGCACCGTCGTTTGATCACCAGTCTTACCCGCCGCCAGTCGCTCCGCTGACACATCAACCGATGCCACCAGCGGCTCCTCCCGCGCCTCCCCAGTACGTCTCACCGCAGACTGCCGCGGCGCCGGTTCGGACTCAACCTGCCCAACCACAGAGTCAACCGCCACAGCCTCCCGCCTCAACCCGGCCGCCCCAGCCCCCGACTCAGACTCAGTCACAGCCCCACCCTCAGAGCCAGGTGACTCCGGCCACGCCGCCGCCGTCCCCGGCCAAGCCGTCCCCCACCCAGCAGGCCTCTCAACTGTTGAGCGAAGCCATCGCCCAAGTCCAGCGCGTCATCGTGGGCCAGGAACACATGGTCGAGCAGTTGATGGTGGCGCTGCTGGCCAAGGGCCATTGCCTGCTTGAAGGTGTCCCCGGCACCGCTAAAACATTGGCCGTGCGAACCTTCGCCACGGTCGTCGGCGGCGAGTTCGCCCGGATTCAATTCACGCCCGACCTGGTGCCGTCGGACATTGTCGGCACCCAGATCTATTCGGCGTCAAAGGAAACCTTCGAAACCCAATTGGGTCCGGTCTTCGTCAATTTCCTGCTGGCCGATGAAATCAACCGGGCGCCGGCCAAGGTCCAGTCGGCGATGTTGGAAATCATGGCCGAGAAACAGGTTTCGATCGGCGGTAAAACCTATCCCGCCAAGCGGCCGTTTATCGTCATCGCGACCCAAAACCCGATCGAATCCGAAGGCGTCTACCCGCTACCCGAAGCCCAACGTGACCGTTTCCTACTCAAGGTTGATATTGACTATCCCAAGGGCAGTGAAGAATTAGAGATTCTGCGCCGGATGTCGGTTCAGGCGCCGGAACCGTCGCCGATCCTCGACCCGGAACGGGTGCTTGAACTCCAAGACCTCGCGGCCAACGTTTTCGTTCACAATTTATTAGCCGAATACGTCGTCCGGTTGGTCTTGGCGACGCGCCAACCAGCCGATTTCGGAATGCCGGATTTGACGCCCGTGATTTCGATCGGCTGCTCGTCCCGGGCCAGTCTGGGCCTGGTCGCCGCCGCCCGCGCCGTGGCCTTGATTCATGGCCGTGACTACGTCTTACCGACCGATGTCCAGTCGGTGGCCAAGGACGTTATGTCCCACCGGCTGGTGTTGTCATTCGACGCCGTAGCCGACAACATCGACCCCGGCCAGGTGATTGAGCGGATCGTCGCCATGGTGCCGCCGCCGACGCCGGTCTGGCATCAACCGGGCGCTCCCGTCCATCCCGGGTGAGGCGGATGAGCCGAGCCACCGCACCCGTGCCACCAGCCCCTGTGACCGCCGCCCAGTCGGTCATCGCCGAGCCGGTTGGACCGACGCTGCCGCTGCACGAACTGGCTCCGGAAGCCGCCTTGCGCCGCCTGGAGCTGACGATCGTGCGCCGGCTGGAGGGTTACCTCCAAGGCGAACATCTCGGCTTGCTACCCGGTCCCGGGTCGGACCTCAACGAAGCCCGCGAATACGTGCCAGGCCAGGACGATGTTCGGCGAATGGACTGGTCGGTGACGGCTCGGACGACGATTCCGCACGTCCGTGACATGGTGGCCGATCGGGAGTTAGAGGTTTGGGCGCTGCTCGATGTCACGCCGTCGATGAACTGGGGCACGGGCGGGGTCACGAAACGTGACCTCGGTATCGCCGCCATCGCCACCATCGGCTTCCTGTCCCAGCAGGTCGGTGACCGTTTCGGGGGGTTGATCATGCGCCCGTCGGGGCTGCGCCAGATTCCCGCTCGTTCTGGACGGATGGCGTTGTATGGCCTACTCCGGTCGATGTTGACCGAGCCGATCGTGCCCGATGAAACTCACGGCCGGATGGACTTGCCCCAGGGCATCGACCAGATGACCCGATTGCAGCGGCGGCGGGGCCTGCGCCTCGTGGTGTCGGATTTCCTGACCCCCGGTGATATCGAACTCGATCCCCAAGTCGAGCCGGTTTGGGAGCGGCCACTGCGGCGTTTGGCGGTCCGTAACCAGGTCATCTGCGTCGAAACGATCGACCGTCACGAAGTCGATTTTCCTGATGTCGGGGAGATTCTCATCCGTGACCCGGAAACCAGTTTTGAGCGCTACGTCAACACCTCCGACGACGACGCCCGGGTACGGATGAACGCCGCCGCCGCCGCTCAGCGGGAGCGTATTCGGGTCGCCTTACGCCGGGCTGGTTGTGCTCATATCCAGCTGCGAACCGACCGTGACTGGGTCCAGGACATCGCTCGTTTTGTCCTGTCCTACCGGCGTTTGGCGGGCTCGCTCCATCAGCCACCCCGAGGAGTCGGCCGATGACCTGGACCACAGGCGCGCCCTGGCGGCTTCACCACCACACCCCGGCTAGTCCCCTTGGTGGAATCACTAGCTCCCCGGCTTCGGCGCCATGTTGGCAGGAGGCTGCCCGATGACGCTTCTGGCCTTGTCGTGGCCCGATTTCCTGTCCCCCGGACGGCTCTGGGTACTGTTCGTACCACTACTGCTGCTCGGCCTCTATCTCGTCTTGCTGCGCCGCAAATCGAAACAAGGTATGCGCTACACGAACACCTCGATCCTTCAAGCCGTGGTGCCGGCCCAATCCCAGTGGTTGCGCCATGTCACGGTCGGGTTGGTGCTCCTCAGCTTGGTGTTCTTGGCTTTTGCCTGGGCCCGGCCGCTGGGCCGTGACGAAGTGCCGCGGGAACGAGCCACGGTCGTCATCATTCTCGACTGTTCGTATTCGATGGAGGCGACCGATGTCAGCCCTTCCCGGTTCGACGTCGCCAAGACCGAAGCCGGCCATTTCCTCGACGCCTTGCCCGACGGCTTCAACGTCGCCGTGGTCGAGATGTCGGGGAATTCGTCGCTGATCTTGCCCCCGACCGAAGACCGGAACGCCGCCCGCCGAGCCATCAACGGCGCCGAAACGGCTCCCTCAACCGATGTCGCGGGAGCGCTCGACGCGGCCCGGCAGGCGATTGAGATGGCGCCCCAGGGCGAAGACGGCGAACGCGTGCCAGCCATGGTCATCCTGCTGTCCGACGCCTCCGGCACGACCGCGCCGACCTCGCCCAAGCAAGCCGCCGGCCAATTGGCCAACCTCGGGGTGCCGATTTACCCGATTGTCTTCGGCACCGACTACGGCTACGTCGATATCGCCAACGACGAGGGCCAAACCCAGCGGTATCCGGTCGCACCCGATCACGCCTTCTTCGAAGACCTCGCCAGCATCACCGACGGCCAGTCCTACAACGCCGACAACGCCAGCCAGGCGCAAAAGGCTTATGACGCCATCGAATCCGACGTTGGCTACGTTGAAGTCGACCGTGAAATCACGGCTTGGACGGCTGGTATCGCGGCCATCTTCGCCGCCGTGGCCGCAGTCGGCGCTGTCATGTTGGGAACGAGGTGGCGATGACGGGGTTAACTCTCCTCGAGTTGGGTTTCATGCGCCCGGAACGGCTCTGGGCGCTGTTGGCTTTGCCCTTGCTGGCTTTGGCTTACGTCGTCTTGATGTGGCGCAAGCGGAGCCGGTTGCGGCGCCAGGCGTCGACCTTGCAAGTGCTGTTTCCGAAGCGGAACCAGTGGGTTCGTCACGCCAGCGTAGCGACAGCGATTTTGTCGCTCGGGGCCTTGTTGCTGGCCTGGGCGACACCCAACGGTTGGGTCGAAGTGCCCCGGGAGAGGGCGACGGTGTTCTTGGTCCTCGATGTTTCGCGGTCGATGGCGGCCGACGATGTGGCGCCGACCCGGCTAGCGGCCGCCCAAACCGCGGCCAAGGAGTTCATCGCCGAATTGCCCGCCGGCTTCAATGTGTCGCTGATCTCTTTCGCTGCCACGGCCACCTTGCTGGTGCCGCCGACGACGGACCGGGTGACCGTCGAGGCCGCGATCGACCGCTTGACCTTGAAACCATCGACCGCCATTGGCGAAGGGCTGTACACGGCTTTGGACGCCCGGTCTCTGATCCCGCCCGACCCTGACCACCCGAACGACCCGCCGCCAGCGGCTGTGGTTTTGCTCTCCGACGGTGCTTCCACGCTCGGCCGTGACTCCGAAGACGCCGCTAAACAGGCCAAGAAGATCGGCATCGCCGTTTCGACGATCGCTTTTGGCACCGCCCGGGGCACGATTCCCAACGAAAATGGCGGTCGCGATCCCGTGCCGGTCGATCGAGAAGAACTGGAACAGGTGGCGGAACTGTCCGGTGGTGAGTTTTTCTCGGCCGACAGCCTCGACCAGTTAAGCAAGGTGTACGACGAGATCAGCCGTTCCGTCGGCTACGAACTGGTCGAACAGGAAATCACGGAACGTTACGTTGGCTACGCCGTGATCCTGGCGGTCGTGGCCGCTCTCGGGTTGATCGCGCTGGGCGCCCGATGGCCGTGAGTGACCGTGTGGCTGGTTCCTCAGACGAGTTCGACGGATCGGAGACCGTTTCTGGACCGGTGAAGTCTGACGAGTCGAAGACCGTTTCGGGACCAGTGAAGTCTGACGGGTCGAAGACCGTTTTCCGGCCGGTGAACATTGCCGGATCGGCTTCCGTTTCTGGACCGGAATTTGGTGTTGGATCGGTTTCCGTGTCGGGACTGGAGTCTGTCGACGGATCAGAAACCATTTCTGGACCGGAGTCCGATCCCGGATCGTTCACTGTCGTTGGGTCCACAGCCGAGGCCGAATCAGCCACGCTGTCCCGGCTGCGAGCCGTCGAAGCCAGGATCGTGGCCGCAGCCGAAGCCGCCGGTCGTGACCCGGCGGCCATCCGCTTACTACCGGTCACGAAAACCCACCCAGCTTCCGCTCTCCGGCCAGTCATCGCCGCTGGCTACCGCCGTTTCGGTGAGAACCGGGTCCAGGAACTTGTCGATAAAGCCAACCAGCTGCGGGCTGTCGAGGGCCTGGAGTGGGTCGTGATCGGTCATCTCCAAACCAATAAAGCCAAAGCCGCGGTCACGGCGGCCGTCGAAATTCAGTCGCTGGAATCCCTGAAACTAGCCGCCGCCCTACAACGACACCTCGAAGCTGAAGACCGGACCGTCGAGGTGCTGATCGAAGTTAACACCTCGGGCGAGAGTACGAAATTCGGGTTGCCACCGGTTGAGGTCGTGTCGTTCGCCCAGGCATTGCGCGCCTACGACCGGTTACGTCCGCGCGGACTCATGACCTTGGCTTTGCCGTCACCCGACCCCAACCTAGTCATGCCCTGTTTCGAGGCCTTAGTCGATCTCCAGGCTCAGTTACGTGACCGTGATGGTGGCGGTTGGGACGAGTTGTCGATGGGAATGTCCGGCGATTTTGAGTTCGCCATCGCCGCTGGCAGTACCTGCGTCCGGATTGGCAGCGCGATCTTTGGTCCTCGCCCGACCCCAGTTCAGCCAGAACCACCACGACCTTAGTGGCTTGTCATGTCATGAACGGCACCTGTAGTTCGAGGTGACCGGTGTGAGTGATAAGCCGGACGGAGCCGGAGCCAACAGTGAAGTTATTCCATGATGACGACACGGCTGGGACCCCACTGGGTGCCGCGAATACTTAAGCTTTAGACGGGACAGACCACTAGATCGCACCGACCGGTTGAGCAGTCCCCGTACCCGTGACCTGGAAAGTCAGGGGAATGAAAATCCCGTCATAGGTGTAAATACAGGTTGCTGTAGCCGAGCCCGCCGTGACCGTCACATCACCCGATAGACACCCGGCCTGCGTCAAATAAGCCCGACCATCCTCGACCGCCGCCGCCGAATTAATCCGCAGGTCGTTCGTGCCCAGACCGGGGTCGATATTTTGGGCTGCCGTCCGGGCCGCTTCACGGGCGATATCAGCCGCTCGCTCCAAGGCCTGCAAGCGGCCCGATCCATCCACCACTAAGCCGGTCACCGCCAACAGCGCGACCACAAAGATGACGACGTAGAGCGTGATGCCGCCGGCTTCCCGGTCTCGCTGGTTTCGGGCAGAGCGCGAAACTCGGCTTAACGGTTGGTAAAGAAAATGGCGTTTGGTCCAGGGAGGAGATAATTTCATGACCGTTCTTCGTTCGTGGGAATGTGTTCTTATAGTTAGCGACAGATGTTCACCAAGTCGGCTAATCACGCTGGCAGAGCCGTCAAATCCGACTAAATCACCCGATTTAACAGCCGTGTCAGGCCACCAACCCGGCGTGAAAAACGCTAGCCGGTCCACCCCCTGGTCACCAAATCACTGATCCACAGCTTTTAACGGCTATAATTTGTCAAGCCCGCCCGGCACACCGCCACCTAGTATGCGCGACTAAAACTTCACTTCGATCACTCGACCCATATCTCTTGTGATCGTTGTGAGTATTGCCACCTTCGGGCCTGTGACACCTCCGAAAACCAACCGGTCAATCGATCAACCCGTGACGCCTGAGAGCCGTCACGACTCCGTCGTCTTCGACCCGGTCGGTGACTTCGTCGGCCACCGCCAGCAGCCGCGGCGTGGCGTTACCCATGGCGATACCGATACCGGCGGTTTGCAACATTTCAAGGTCGTTCCCACTGTCGCCGATCGCGATTGTGTGCGCCGGATCGATCCCTTGGTGCTCGAATAACCGGGTCATCCCACTGGCCTTCGACAAGCCCGGTTGAAGCAATTCACCAGAACCGGGGCCGAGCAGCGGCACGATGGCGTCGAGAACATCGGCCAGGTCGCCGTAACGGTCGGCCAACCCGGACCGGTCGCGGCCGTGACCGCCAAGAAACGCCACCTTATAAATGTCATCCCGCGCCGTGGTCGACGGTTCGGTAAACCAGCTCAGATAGTGGTCAAGTTCGGTTCGCATGGCCGCACTACCGTCGGCCGCCAGATGAGCCTCGATCCGCCGTTCCAAAGCCGGCAGCAGCCGCGGACTGGGCACCAGCGCGTCACGGACCTGGAAGTAGAACGGCGCCTGGTCTTCCTCCAGCCGTTCGATCAGCTGAGCCAGGGCCGGTGCCGCGAAACAGTGTTGCCAAACCAAGTCATCGCCGATCTGGAGATAGCAGCCACCGGCTCCCACGACACCGTCGTATTCCACGTCCGCCATCAGATGAGCCAACTCCACCTGAGTCCGGCCCGTGCAGATATAGATCTGATGACCCCGCTGCCGAGCCTCGATCAAGGCTTGCCGAACCGGTTCCGTCACCGTCTGCCACTCCGCCAGCAGCGTGCCATCAATATCGAGGAAAACCGTCCAGGAAGTCGTCACGAGCCGTCAGCTTACTGGCCTTGCCAACTCACCGGATCGTCAAGTGTTTCAAATACGTTTGAAACACTTGACGATCTTGCTCACTCTTTCAATTCCATTTGAAACACTGTACAATCGAGGGAGATCTTTCAATCTCATCTGAAAGACTGACCGTAGGTCTGATGGGGAGAGGCTCATGGACACACTGATCGACCGGCCCAGCTATCTCAGCTGGCTGCGCCGATGGCGTGACCACGACCTGATCAAGGTCGTCACGGGCGTCCGCCGCTGTGGCAAATCAACCTTGTTTCAGATATTTCAGAACGAGCTGCGGGCCAGCGGTGTCCCCGACGACCACATCGTCAACATCAACCTCGAAGATCCCACGACCGCTGCCATCACGACGGACTACCTGACCTTCTATCAGCACGTCATCGACCAGTTGCCACCGCAAGGAATGACCTACGTCTTTGTCGATGAGGTGCAACGCCTGCCCGAATTCGAGAAAGCCGCCGATGGGCTCCATCTTCGCCCTCAGGTTGACTTGTATTTGACTGGATCGAACGCCAATTTACTGTCGTCAGATTTGGCGACGCTGTTGTCAGGTCGCTACGTTGAGCTGGATCTACTCCCACTGTCATTCGCCGAATTCGTTTCGGCCCATCCAACCAATCTGGCGAAAGCGGATCTGTTCCAGCGTTATCTCGACAGCGGCGGCTTCCCTTACGTCACCCGGCTTGGTGACGACACGACCGCCATCAGCGAATACCTGACCGGTTTAATCAACACGATTCTCATTAAAGACGTTGCCATCCGCCAAAAAATTTCCAACGCCAGCCGGTTGAGCCGAATTGTCGACTACATGGCCGACAACATCGGAAATTTGACTACGCTGAAGAAAATCAGCGACACGTTGACATCACTAGGCCAAAAGGTCAGCCAGCCAACAGTTGAAAACTACCTCCGCGGACTCGAGGACGCCTATCTGCTCTATCCCGGACCGCGCTTTGATATCCGGGGCAAACGCCGTCTGGAAGTCAACCAAAAATACTACTTGGTTGATACCGGTTTACGGCGAGCGCTTTTAGGACGCTCATCGCCCGATACCGGCCGGGTTCTCGAAAATGTCGTTTTCCTCCAACTCCTACGCCAAGCTAAATCCCTCTACGTCGGCAAATTGGGCAGCGCCGAAGTCGACTTCGTCGTCGAATACGCCGACCGGACGGAATATGTCCAGGTCTGCCAAACGGTGACCGCCCCCGAGACCCTGGCTCGCGAACTCGCGCCCCTCCAAGCCATCCCCGACTACTATCCCCGCACCCTGCTGACGCTGGACCCCGGAACCTTCACCCACGCCGGGATCAACCAATTCAACATCGTCGACTGGCTACTCAATCTCGGTTAGGTCTCTGACCCACCAACTTTTCTAGCATTGGACTACTTGCAAAGCAGTAAGTCCAAATGGAACCATCCACCGGTCGGATCATCACCCACCACTTGAGGTGTAACGCTCCACACAGACAACTCAAATTGGCACTTGCAATGGCCGATCAACCAATCCAACGAGCTCCTACTTAACATTTGCGCAGGGTTCTACTTAACAAATTTGCAGGTTCCTACTGGACAATTTTGTCAATCCTGACTGCATCCAGTGGCCAAAAAGAGGCTCATCGCCAGTCTCTGGAGCGCACTTTGTTTTGGGTCGCCAAAAGGAAGAAGGTTGCATTCCTAGTATTAGACTACTTGCAAAGCATGTATTCTAATGCGTGTTTTGCAAGGAGTAGCTCGTGACTTTGATACCCGAGGGATACCGCCCACGCCTCATCGACGCCTCGCTGGAACGTCTTCTGGCCGCCGCGCCGGCTGTCTTGTTAGAGGGACCGAAATGGTGTGGCAAGACCTGGACTGGCTTGCGAGCCGCCAATTCCGTGGCCTGGATCGCCGACCCGGCTCAGAACTATCTGACCCGACGTCTAGCGGAAACCAACCCGTCAACTGTCATCCAGGGGGACACCCCACGCCTGATCGACGAGTGGCAAGACGCGCCCGGACTGTGGGACGCCGTCCGGCACGAAGCTGACCACACCCCGGGCGCTGGTCGCTTCATCCTGACTGGTTCCGCGACGCCCCAAGACGGCGCTGTGTCCCACACCGGCACGGGCCGGATCGCGCGGCTGTCGATGTGGCCGATGAGCTTGATCGAGTCGGGTGACGCACCAGGCGGAATCTCGCTGCGTCAATTGTTCGATTCACAGCCGCCACCCACGCTGACCGGCACGATCGACCGTGACACCATCGCCGAACTGGTTTGCCGAGGTGGTTGGCCGGCGACCATCGGCCAACCAGTCACCATCACTCAAACCTTGACCCGCAGCTACGTCGATTCGATCGCCTACATCGAAGTGCCGCAAGTCGTGCAATCACGCCGTGAC
>JAISGZ010000031.1 GCA_031262845.1 Propionibacteriaceae bacterium
GGCGCCCATCTGATCGGTCCCGACGTGACCGAGTTGCTGCCGGAATTGACCCTGGCCCAGATGTGGGATCTGACGGCCGCTGAGATCGGCCGCAACATCCACGCCCATCCAACGCTGTCCGAAGCTCTCAAAGAAGCTGCTGAAGGCATCACCGGCCACATGATCAACTTCTGAGCCCGGCTGAGCCAGGTCTGAGCCAGGGCAGTAGCTCGTGGTTGCTGGTCACCACGGACTGACCGTGAGAATCGTGTCTGGGAACCGTCCCTCCTGACGTGAAATGTCATAATATGGCTTATCGGACAATCTCAACAGTCGGTCAACTGGGACACCCGGTATCGCCGACCGTGACCAGACCGGCTTAGAATGGCCGCCATGGCGACTCCAACTCAGCAGCCGGTGATAGCCGGGGTTCCGGCACCACTGAGCCGCGAACGGATCGAACAGGCGTTACAACGTCATTCGTGGTCGTACCAGGTCGATAGCGACGGCGATGTCGGCGGTATCTGGAACGGCAATACGTTCTATTTCTTCGTCACCGGCGAGCAGGACGAGATTCTCCACATCCAGTCACGCTGGCATGTCACGCTGGACATCGATCAGCGCCTGGAAGCTCTCCAAGCCATCGACGACTGGCATCGGGAACGGCTCTGGCCCAAGGCCTACACTCAGGTCGATGACCGAGGTAACGTCATCATCGTCGCCGAACACGCCGTCGACTGGGAATTTGGCTTGACCGACGACCAATTGTTCCAAACCCTGCTCTGCGCGGTGGCCGCCTCGCTCGGCCTATTCGACTACCTGGCTCAGCATTTCCAGATTGACGCCAACGCCATCTGAAACTTCCGACCAGGCTTGTCTCATGTGCCAACCGGCGGGTCAATTGCCCGGGTGCGGAGTGGCTGACTGATTAGAATCAGACCCAATGTGATCGACCGAGGTCAGACAACGTTGATGCCGACGGTCGAGATTGATTACGGGGCGGGCTGGCGAGACCGGACCCGTGACCGTCGTGAGGAAGGTCTGCCATGGTCCAGCGAGTAGCCATTTTGACAGCCGGTGGTTTTGCCCCCTGTTTGAGCGCCGCCGTCGGTCAATTGATTCAGCGGTACACCGAGGTTGGACCCGACTGGGACATCATCTGTTATCGCCACGGCTACGAAGGCCTACTCAAAGGTGATTACATCGAAGTCACGCCGGCCGTGAGGGCCAAAGCCCACTTGCTGCGTCGCTATGGTGGCTCCCCGATCGGTAACTCCCGGGTCAAATTGACCAATACGGCCGACTGCGTCAAGCGGGGCCTGATTTCCGAAGGCGCCGATGCCCTCGACGTGGCCGCTAGCCGCTTAGAAACTGACGGCGTCGATATTCTCCACACCGTCGGCGGTGATGATACGAACACCACGGCGGCCGATTTGGCTGAGTATCTGGCCGATCACAATTACGACCTGACCGTTGTCGGCCTGCCGAAAACGATCGACAACGACATCGTGCCGGTCCGCCAGTCACTCGGGGCCGACACCGCCGCCGAACAAGGTGCCCGCTTCGCTAGCAACGTGATCGCGGAACACAACGCCGGCCCCAATACCTTGATCATTCACGAAGTCATGGGCCGCAATTGTGGCTGGCTGACCGCCGCCACGGCTCAGAAATACCGTCAGTGGTTGATGGACCAAGAATGGCTGCCGGGAATTGGCTTGTCCCAGGACGCTTGGGATATTCACGGCCTCTACGTGCCGGAGCAACCGTTTGATGTCGCCGCCGAAGCCAAACGCTTGTCCGGCGTCATGAAGGCAACCGGCTGTGTCAACCTGTTCCTGTCCGAAGGGGCGGGCGTGGAGACGATCGTGGCCGAGTTGGAGGCCTCTGGTGAGCCAGTCCCCCGCGATGCTTTCGGCCACATCCGGCTGGAGAAGATCAACCCCGGCGAATGGTTCGCCCGCCAGTTCGCCGAACGGATCGGCGCCCAGAAGGTCTTGGTCCAGAAGTCGGGCTACTTCTCTCGTTCCGCTCCCGCCAACGAGGTTGATCTCCAGTTGATCGACGAAATGGTCGATCTGGCGGTCAGCAGCGCCCTCGACCAGGTGCCGGGTGTCATCGGCCACGACGAAGACGACAACGATATTTTGCGGCCGATCGAATTCCCGCGGATCGCCGGTCACAAGGCCTTTGACGTCAGTCAGACCTGGTTCCGGGAGATGCTGACGGACATCGGTCAAGTCTGATCAGGACTCCCCTAACGGCTGCTGACAGCGCTTCTCAGTCAGCAGCTGACGCTGAGTGATGGGCCCGGATGAGACGACGGGCCATCCACGCCGATCCGTGGCGCGTCCAAACCGTCGGAAGGACTGGTCTTAGTTCGTGTGACGACGGTCTTAAGCGGCCCGGCGCTTGGCTTGGCGGCGGGCCGCGAGTTCATCGGTCCAAATCTGATCGTCATCGGCCCGTTGCTGCGGTAAGTCGGTCAGACTGCCCTCGATATCGTGCCAAACGGCGCCCAGGGCGATGCCGAACATCGCTTGGCCGCCCTTCAGCAGGTCGATGACTTCGTTGTCACTGGTGCATTCGAAGACTGACGAGCCGTCCGACATGAGCGTGATTTGGCTGAGGTCTTCGGTCCCCCGGGCCCGCAGGTGGTCGATCGCGGTCCGGATTTGTTGGAGTGAAATCCCGGCGTCGAGTAAGCGGCGGATGACGCGCAGTAAGAGCAGGTCCCGGAAGCTGTACAACCGTTGGCTGCCGGAGCCGGCGGCATCGCGAATCTCGGGCACCACCAGGCCGGTCCGGGCCCAATAATCGAGCTGCCGGTAGGTGATCCCAGCCGCTTGGCAAGCCACTGGGCCGCGGTAGCCGATATTGGCGGGGATGGGGGCGAAATCGCCGTCGAACAAAGTCTCCTGGGTGTTGTGGAGCTTCGACGCCATGAGGGTTCCTGGGCTTTCTCGTCGCGTGGTCCGGCCGTTCCCGGATCGGGTGACCAACCCGGTTGATCACTGGGAGCAACGCTAGGCGAGGCGGTCAAACTGGTCAATCACCGTTCGTCTCTCCCCCGGCGGTGGGCGTGTCTCAAGTCTCAACCTGAGCCTGACGCCTCACCTGAGGTCACTGATCCAAGGCGGTCTGCATGAGGGCGGCGTGCGCGTGCATCATGAGGTCTGCCACCTCGATCGTCGTCCGGCGCATGACATCCCGGCGCCGGCTATACGGGGCGACGGCCTGTTCGATCAACCCGATTTCGCGTTCGGCGGCCAATTTGACGGCTCGCAGATGCCGGGCGTCCATCCCGAAGGGTACGAGTTTGCGGGCCACGACGGCCACCGTCAAGGCTTCCCAACCGTAGAAAGCCGTGCCCCGGCGGGGCCGGATGATCTGGTGCCGCTCCAGTTCGACCAAGGTCGCCTCGGCCAGCCCAGAACGTTCCAACAATTGGCTGCGGGAAAGTTTGAGCGGCCGAGTATTCAGTCCTCGGTCGCCCAGTGAAGAACGCTCGGGGACGGGTGGCGCCGGAATCGGTTCAACCGGTTCGACCGACGGCGGATCAATCCCCTGGTCGATCATTTCCAAGTGTTCGCGGATGACTTTGAGCGGCAGATAGTGATTTTTTTGAGCCGAGAGCACGTAACGCAGCCGTTCGATGTCGGCCTGGCTGTAGCGCCGGTAACCCGATGGGGCCCGCTCGGGCGAGAGCAAGCCCTCCGATTCCAGATAACGAATCTTGGAAATCGAAATATCGGGGTATTCCGGTTTAACGGCCGCCAGGACCTGACCGATACTGCGATACGGCTGGGCCATCAGCGATTCCCGCTCGGCCCAGCAAAAAACATCAGCCGGTATTTCCCGATTTGAACCTCGTCACCGGTCCGTAATTCAACCGGCGCCGAAATCAGCGACCGGTTGACGTAGGTGCCGTTGAGGCTGGATTTATCGGACACCGTCCAATGGCCATCGACGCGCGCGAAAACGGCGTGGCGGCGGGAAACCGTGATGTCGTCGAGAAAAACCACATTCTGGGGATGACGGCCGGCCACCACCTGATCGTCTTTCAGTAAATAGCGGGCCCCTTGACCCGGGCCGCGGGCCACGATCAAGAGCGCTGAACCGGCTGGCAGGGCTTCAATTGCCCGAATCTCATCCGGCGTTAAATCATCGGCTACGGTCGGCTCTTCGAACTGTGTCAAAACCACGGTCGAATCCCGGGCCGGGTTGAGCCGAGCGCCGCAATATGGACAGAAATTCACGGGGTCAGTAACCTCACGGCCGCAGGACGGACATGTCATGGTCACTCTTCCCTCCCATCTCAGGCTCCAAGTCAGTCAACCGCCGCCGTTCAACCCAATCACAGACGACCAGCCACCTGAGGACTCAGTTTAAGCCCAAAGTTAGCTAGCCGCCGGTAGCGGCTAACCGGCCACGTCGAACTTGGCGGTTGACCACGCCGACCGTAACCGGTCGCGCGTGTCGGTCAACAACTGGGGTAGGGCTCGGGTTTGAGCGATGATCGGGAAAAAGTTGGAATCGCCGCTCCACCGCGGGACGACGTGCTGGTGGAGATGCTGGGCGATACCGGCGCCGGCCGTGGTGCCCTGATTCATGCCGAGATTAAATCCGGCCGGATGGGACAGGGCCCGGGTCACTCGCATCGCTTGTTGGGTCAGCGCCGCGACTTCGGCGGTTTCGGCGACCGTCAAATCGGTGTAATCGGCGACGTGGCGATAGGGGCAAATCAACAGGTGGCCCGAGTTATAGGGAAATAAATTGAGGACGGCGTAAGCCAGTTTCCCCTGGTGGACGACGAGATTGTCGGCCTCGGGCAGGCTGGGGGCGGCGCAAAAAGGACAGACAGGCTCCTTCGTCGTGGCCTGGTGGGAGTCGATGTAGACCTGACGATGGGGTGTCCACAAGCGTTGATAGCCGTCGGGCGGACCTGGGTAGAGAGCCGGCGACTCGGTCACCGGTGTGTCGGGAGAGGCGGCCGGTTCAGCCGCTCCGGCCGACTCGGCCGGTGTAACTGGCTGCTGATCAGAACTCATCGCCGCTCCCGGATCGCCGTCAGAATTTCGTCGAGCGCCTGGTCGATCGGCAACCCGTTGTTTTGGCGGCCGTCGCGGTAGCGGAAACTGACCGCCCCGGCGTCGACATCGTCTTGGCCGGCGATCATCATGTACGGCACTTTTTGGGTTTGCGCGGTCCGGATTTTCTTTTGCATCCGTTCGTCCGAATCATCGACCTCAACCCGAACACCGGCCGCGCTCAAACGATCAGCCACCTGGCGCAGATACGGCACGTGATCGGAACTAATGGGAATCCCGACCACCTGGACGGGCGCCAACCAAACCGGGAAAGCACCACCGTAATGTTCGATCAGGACGCCGATAAAGCGTTCGAAGGAACCGAATTTAGCCGAATGGATCATGACCGGTTGCTGGTGTGACCCATCGGCGGCCGTGTATTGGAGACCGAAGCGGGCGGGCTGGTTGAAGTCATACTGAATCGTCGACATTTGCCAGGTCCGGCCGATGGCGTCTTTGGCCTGAACCGAAATCTTCGGGCCGTAGAAAGCCGCCCCACCGGGATCCGGCACTAAATCCAAGCCGGTTTCTTGAGCCACCTGTTCGAGCACGGCGGTGGCCGCCGCCCACTGTTCGTCCGAGCCGATGAATTTGTCTTTGGCGCCGGTTTCGTCCCTGGTCGACAATTCCAAGTAGTAATCGGTCAGGCCAAAGTCGTCGAGCAGCGAGGTGATGAAACCCAGCAGGTGCCGGACTTCGTCGGCGGCCTGGGACTCCATGACATAAGAATGGGAATCGTCCTGGGTCAGGGCCCGGACCCGGGTCAGTCCTTGGAGCACGCCCGAGCGCTCGTCCCGGTAAACCGTGCCGAATTCGAAGAACCGCAACGGTAATTCGCGATACGACCGCCCCCGGGATTTGAAAATCAGATTGTGCATCGGGCAGTTCATGGCCTTGAGGAAATAGCGCTCCCCGACCGGCTGACCGTCTTCGTCCCGGTAAACCATCGGCGGGAACATCGTGTCCTCGAAATACGGCAGATGGCCGGAAGTGTGGAAGAGGTTCTCCTTGGTCACGTGGGGCGTGCCGACGTAGAGGAAGCCTTCCTCGATGTGGCGCTGACGGACGTAATCTTCCATGATCCGCTTGAGCACGCCGCCCTTGGGGTGGAAAACCGGCAAGCCCGGCCCCATTTCTTCGGGGAAGGAGAACAGATCGAGTTCCTGGCCAAATTTCCGGTGATCGCGGCGGGCAGCCTCGTCCAGCCGGGTTTGGTAGCTCTGCACGTCTTCTTTGCTGGCCCAGGCTGTCCCGTAGAGCCGCTGCAAGGAGGCATTGCGCTGGTCACCGCGCCAATAGGCGGCCGAACTGCGGGTCAGGGCAAAGGCCTTGATATAGCCGGTGTGGGGCACGTGGGGCCCGCGGCAGAGGTCTTTCCAAGCCACTTCCCCAGTTCGGCGGAGATTGTCGTAAATCGTCAATTCGCTACCGCCGACCTCGACCGCCGAACCGTCCGCGTCGCTGGCTTGGCCCTTGTCCGCGATCAATTCGAGTTTGTACGGTTCGGTGGCCAATTCAGTCCGGGCCTGATCGTCGGTCACGACCCGGCGGGCAAACCGTTGCCGCTCTTTGACGATGCGCTGCATCGACTTTTCCAAGGTCTTGAGATCTTCCGGTGTCAACGGTTCGGCCAGATCAAAGTCGTAATAGAAACCATCGGTGATGGGCGGCCCAATCCCGAGCTTGGCGTCAGCCCGCAACAGTTGCACGGCCTGCGCGGCCACGTGAGCCGCCGAGTGGCGGATAATCGACAATCCCTCGGGGCTGGTGTTGACCACGGCCGTGACGACATCACCAGCGTTGAGGGGCGTCGCCAAGTCACGGGTCGTGCCGTTGACCGTCATCGCCACAATCGTCTGGTCGTGGCCAAACAGGTCGAGACCGGTGGCCTGCTCGGCTACTGACTGAGATTCACCCTCGACAATGACGTCCACAACCCGATCCTTTCTTCGCGATCCGCCCCACAGCCGGTCGATCGCTCAGGATCAGCCAGCGGGCCAGGGGCTATTCTGCCCCATCGTTACCCGGCCAAGTGCTCTGTCGCGGCTGAATAAGGTCTTCGCGGCATCCGAGGGCCGCTGATGCGCGTTGTTGGTGTCGCCGATAGCCCACTATCGGCTCCCCCACCTTCTGGCTGACCACCCCATCGGCCGCCACGGATGACACGGCGTTAGGCAGTGGACGTGGCCAATGGGCAGGGTCGAGCCGACTGGTTCAGCCGACCTCAGCCCTTCGGCGTCTCGCTGACCAGTTCGGCGAAACCGACCGACCGCAAGGGGGTCGAGAAGACCTCTTTGCAGGTCACCAGGGTGGCGATTTTCCGGGTCGCTTCGGTCGAACGATTGATCGGGTCGGGCAAGGTCACCCAGGTGTCGGTGAATTGGACCGTCAGATCACCGGGCGACTGGAAAATCTCGTAGGTGTAGATCGTGTCCTTGGTCTCAACCGTGAAACGGTCGCCGACGACCAAGGATTGGAGCTTGTCGAAGGGGTGGCCGCGCGAACTGTGGTGGCCGGCGACCACGAAGTTACCGACCTGGCCGGGGAGGGAGGTGTAGACCTCCCAGCCGACGCCGCGGGAGAGCGACGATTCATCGGTCCCAGCGAGCACCGGGGCCCGTAAGCCGAGCTTAGGGATATCGAGAATGGCGAAGCCGCGGCCCAAGTCGTAGTGAATCATCGGGGCTGGTCCGGCGGTGTCATCACCGGCTGGAGCGCCAGCGCCCGGATCGGCTGCCGGCGCGGCCGCCGGATCTTCGGCCCACATATCCTCCATCTCACCGATCTGGTTGACGTATTCGTCGCGGACCCCGATATTGGTCCCCCACAATTCCCAGGCCACCCAACCCAGCGTGCCGATCCCCGCCACCAGGCAGGTCATGCCAATGGCCAAGAAGATCGACGTCGCGATCCCGTGTTGTTTCTTCGGTTT
>JAISGZ010000118.1 GCA_031262845.1 Propionibacteriaceae bacterium
TTTTCCGGCTCGATCGAAGTCGCCAGTATCGACGAAGACTTGGATCGCTTGTCGGCCCGGGAACGCGATGTCTTGCGGCTGATCGCGCGCGGCTATTCGTACCGAGAGATCGCCCGGGAACTGTTTATCTCCGTGAAGACGGTCGAAACCCACGTGTCGAGTGTTTTGCGCAAACTTCAGTTGTCTAATCGGCACCAGTTGGCGCGTTGGGCGAACGAACGTAAGTTGACATAAGTCCGTGGTGCCAGCCTGGTCAGAGCTTTTCCAGGGGGGCGTAAGCCAGTGCCAAGAGCTTGCTGCCGTGGGAGCCGAAGTCGATCGTGGCGTTACTGGAGTCGCCCTGGCGATCGACCGATATGACCTTACCCAAGCCGAATTTCGGGTGCAGGACACGATCGCCCGCGACGAGGTCGAGGGCTCGGCCGCGGTCGGCCCGTTGGGTTTGCCGGAGTAGGCGGCTGGTGGTGCCGAAACCGGCTGGCACTGGTGAAGTGGGGCTGTGCTTCCGACCCGCACCGGCGCCCCGCTGATCAGAGGTTTGGTTGGCCTGACGGCTGGTTTTGACACTCCATGTATCGAGTGGCTGAAGCCGCCGCCAGTCGAGTAGGTGGGACGGAATCTCGTCGAGGAAACGACTCGGCGGGTTGTACGACGGGGTACCCCACAGTGTCCGGGAGACGGTCCGGGTGAGATAGAGGCGGTGGCGGGCCCGGGTGATGCCGACGTAGGCCAGCCTGCGTTCTTCGGCCAGTTCGTCCCGGTCGGCCAGCGCCCGTTCGTGCGGGAAAACGCCGTCCTCGAAGCCGGTTAGGAAGACGGTCTCGAACTCCAGGCCCTTGGCCGTGTGCAAGGTCATGAGCGTGACCTGATCGACTTGGCCGTTGGCGTCGGGGATTTGATCGGAGTCGGCGACCAGGGCGATCCGTTCCAAGAAGGCCGACAGCGAGTCGTCGGGTTCGGCTGCGCCGAGCAAGGTGACATCGGCTGGTAGGTCGCTGGTGGTACCTCCCGCGTTGACGGTTGGGACAGCCTCGGTGCCGGGACCGGAGTCGGTGGGGTCAGTGAGGTCGGTCAGGGTTTCGTCCGGTAAGTCGACGACGTGGGCGTTGGCGACGAATTCACTGGCCACAGCGACCAGCTCGGCGATGTTCTCCAAGCGGCTCTGGTCTTGGGGATCATCCGACTGTTCGAGGACGCTGACGTAGCCAGAGGCCGACAGTAGCGAGGCCATGATCTGATCGGCTGGCTGCCCGGCCGCCACCTGGTCCCGGTGATCAGCCATCAGTTGGGCGAACTCGGTTAGCGGTCGAACGGCCCGGGTCGACAGGCCGGGAATGGCTGACAGCTGGTCGAGGGTTTGGGTCAGCGTCAGTTGGTGATCGGTCGCCCAGCGGTCGAGCAGGGCCAAGGTCGTGTCGCCGATACCGCGTCGTGGCACGTTGATGATCCGCCGCAGCGAAACGTCGTCGGCCGGGTTGGCGACCGCTCGCAGGTAGGCGATGACGTCGCGGATTTCGCGCCGTTCGTAGAAGCGGACGCCGCCGACAATTTTGTACGGCAAGCCGGCCCGCAGAAAGACTTCTTCCAAGGCCCGGGACTGGGCGTTGGTGCGGTAAAACACAGCGCAATCACGGAAACTGGTCAACTGCTCGGCCACCAGGTGTTGGACCTCATCGGCGATGAACTGGGCCTCGTCCTGTTCCGTGTCGGCGACGTAAGCCGTCAACAGCGGGCCGTCGCCGGCGTCCGTCCACAGCCGCTTGGCCGGGCGGTTGGCGTTGTGGTTGATGACGGCGTTGGCGGCGGTCAACACGTTGCCGGTCGAGCGGTAATTCTGTTCCAGCGTAATCGTCGTGGCCCCGGGAAAATCATCGGCGAAATCCAAGATATTCCGGATCGTGGCACCGCGGAAACGGTAGATCGACTGGTCGGAATCACCGACCACCATGAGTTCCGGCGGTTCGATCGTGACCTCGGGCTGGTGATCGACCTGGGGGGAGCACAATTCCTGGATCAGACGGTACTGGGCGTGGTTGGTGTCCTGGTATTCGTCGACTAAGACGTGGCGGAAACGCCGCCGGTAATGTTCCCTCAAGTCGGGAAACGACTGAAGTAAATGGACCGTCGTCATCAGTAAATCGTCGAAATCGAGGGCGTTGGCTTGGGCTAAACGCCGTTGATAATCGGCATAAGCGGCCGCGTAATACTTTTCCTGGGGGTGGTCGGCGGCGGCCGTTTGGGCTTGCTCGAAATCGATCAGTTGATTTTTTTGCTGGGAAATCCAGTTCCGGATGGTTTTGGGGGCGAAACGTTTCGGATCCAAGTTGAGGTTCGACAAGACCTGGGTCAGTAGACGTTTGCTATCGGTGTCGTCGTAAATCGAGAATGACGATGAAAAGCCGAGCCGGGAAATATCGGACCGCAGGATGCGGACACAGGCCGAGTGGAAGGTCGCCACCCACATCAGCCGGGCCCGGCGGCCAACCAACTCTTCGACCCGTTCACGCATTTCGGCGGCAGCCTTATTCGTGAAGGTGATCGCCAAAATCGCTCCGGGGTGGACCGCCCGGGCAGCCACCAGATAGGCGATCCGGCGCGTCAAGACGCGGGTCTTGCCCGAACCGGCGCCCGCCACCACGAGCAGCGGCGAGCCGACGTGGAGGACAGCTTGGCGTTGGGGCGGATTGAGTCCAGCCAGCAAGTCAGCGGCCGGGCCGTCGGCAACCAGGTCAGGGGCAGGGGTGAGATCAAGCATCAATCAGTTTCTGTTCGACTTCGCTACGACTTTACGACGACTGGCTGGTGGCAGGTGTCGGCCACGGCCAGAGGCTAAGGATAGGTCCAGACACTACCGGTCGTGACCGGGTTGGACGTCTGTCTGGGGGTGCCGGTCGCCGGTGGGGTGATGGTGGCGGCGAAATGATTTGCCGGGGTGGTTCAGAGTTTTTCCAGCGGTGTTGTCAGTGGTCACCACTAGGCTGCTGGCCATGGTTCTTTTCCTGGACACTGACTTGGCTGGTTTGGCCGCCGCATGAGGAAACCAAGTCGACGAGTGACCGCCAGTCCCGCGGTGTTGGAGTTTGAAACCCGGACCAACCGGGCCGAGCCGCTGCCCCGGGAGTCGCTGCCGTGGTGGTTGGCGACCGTCGGCGGGGCGCTGGTGTCGGCTTTGGCCGGCTGGGTCCTGGTGACGGCCTTCGTTATCTGGGCTCAGGTGGCGGCCACCGACCAGGTCACGGCCACCGGGTGGCGTCTGGGGACGCAACTGTGGCTCCTGGCTCAGGGCGGACCGGCTCAGATCGACGGTTTGACGATTTCCTTGATGCCGCTGCTGGTGACCGGCGTGATCGTGTTGTTACTGCACGGGGTGGCTGGCTTTGCCGGTCGTCAGGCCTATCTGCGGGAACTCAACCGGAGCCAAGACCGGCGCTTGACCGATGATCAGCGCCGCCACATCACGGTCACCGTCAGCGGTCTGTTCGCTGCCGTCTACACGCTGACGGTGGTCGTCGTAGCGATCGTCATCGACCCGGGTGGTCCGGCTTTGTGGGCCGGATTGGGGGCCGCGGCCCTAAGTTTGGTGACGGGATTTTGGGGTACCCGGTCGGCCAGCGGCTGGAAGCCACCGTGGCCGGGTCCAGTGTGGTTGCGGGCGGTGCCACGAGCCGCCGCCACCGCCGTGGTCATCGTCCTGTTGACCGGGGTGGTGGCCTGTGTGGTTGGTCTGATCAGCCACCGCCAACTCGTGGTGGCCTTTTTCGAACAACTTCAACCGGGTCTGAGCGGGGTCATCCTGTTGGCGCTGTTGCAGGTCGTTTATCTGCCGAATTTCATCGTCTGGGCGGCGGCCTGGAGTATCGGGGCGGGTTTCCATCTGGGCGAGAACTCCCAGGTTTTACTGGCCGGGCAGAGTGTCGACGCCGTGCCGCTACTGCCGATGATCGGCGCTTTGCCGGCCCAGACGGTGGCGACGCCACTCAGCTTGCTCTGGCTGATCGGTGGGGTAGTGGCCGGTGCGGCCGCCGCGGGAATGGTTTTGCGGGCTCGGCCGCGGGCTCGTTTCGATGAAACGGCCCTGGTCGGCGGGCTGTCTGGCGTGGTCGCAGGAGTCGTGTTCTGGTTTGTCGGGCTGCTGACGCGGGGTGATTTAGGCGAGGATCGGCTGGTCGGTCTGGGGCCGTTGCCGTTGGCGACCTTGGTCTTGGCCTCGACACTGTTGGGTTTCGCCGGTCTGCTGACCGGTTTAGTGGCCGGCCTGTTGCGTTCGCCGGGGCCAGCCGATCCAGCCGGGGCCAGTCCAGCTTCAACCGGAGATACCGGAGATGACTGGCCTAGCGGCGACAGACCTGGCCGCTCAACGGTCGCTGGCGCTGTCCAACCGACCGTTGGTGCCGTCCAACCAACCGATGCCCCAGGCACGGTCGCCCCAAGTGCGGTCAGCGCTGACAGCCCCGTCGACGAAGCCACGCGGCAGCTGCGTCGTCAACCACCAGCCTCACCACAGACCGTGGGGTCGGCGCCGACCACGATTCTGACCCAGTCAGCCGTCGTCAAACCTCAATTCAGCGTTGTCGAACCTGGCTTCAACTTGGCTGCGAAAGCTGACCAGTTGGGTGAAAGTTCGGCCGCCGAAGTCATCAACGCCGACCCCAGCCAGAACCGCCCCCAAATTGGGGAAACCGGTCCGGCGAATCAACCAACCAATGACGCCGAACCGGTTCCGGAACCAGGTCCGACCGTGGCGATGGGGAATCCATTCACCGATGGGGTTAATCCAGCTAATCAGCCAACACTGAATTTTGACCAAACGCCAGAGTCTTAACTGAACTGAGATCGCTGACAACTTCAGTCACGTGACAACTCGGTTCAGCGGTTGAATAGTTGTCTGTCGGCGGTCGGGATCGCCACCGGGGTGATTAATCCCTACCGATTACGGTCAATAATGAGTTAGAGTTCTGGTGTCATCGAACCGGTCGGTCGTCTCCAACGGTCGGCCTGGGCAAGTAAAGGACAAGACACCATGATTTCCGAGATTTATCGGTCCCACAGACGTCGTCTGATCGGGACGGCCGCCGCCGTGGCCGTCGCTTTGGGCAGCGGCGTCTTTTTCCACGTCGCCCAAGCCGATGATCAACCTGGCAACGAGTCGGTAGTGGCCGCGGCCGATCTGGCCGAGGTGATTCTGCGCGACCTGTCGGTTTACGGTACGCCGGCGGTCGGTGACCAGGTGAGCGCCAGTTACGCCATCCAGCAGGGTGCCGCGGCGGCCATTCAATGGTTCCTCAACGGCCAAGCCGTGAACGGCGCCACCGAGTCGAGCTATCACATCCAGGTGGCCGATCTGGGGAAGCAACTCCACTTTACGATCAGCGCGACCGCCGAGGGTTATGAACCAGCCTTCGCCGTGGCCGATCCCGTGACGATCACGTCCGGCGCCATGGCGGCCAAGATTTCCGCGATCACCGGGACACCCCAGGTCGGTCAGCTGATTTCGATCAGCACCAGCACCGACCAGACGGCCTGTTCGTCGAAGAACGCGCCGGACGCCGCCGCCACCAGCGGCACCGTGGCCTGGCTACGGAACGGCCAGGTGATTGAGGGTGAGGCGGGCGCTAGCTACCGCTTGCAGCCGGCCGACGCTGGTCAAGCCATCACCGCTCAATTGTCGTGTGTCCGCCCCGGTTACGAAACCGCTTCGGCGACTTCAGCCGCCATCACCGCTCAACTGGGCGACA
>JAISGZ010000137.1 GCA_031262845.1 Propionibacteriaceae bacterium
CAGTTGCTTGACCAAACCGACACCGGCGTGTTTCGAAGCCACGTAGAGCGGTCCGCCACCTCCCGGATAGAGAGCGGCGTTGCTCAGCGACATGATGAAACTGCCTCGGCTGGCTCGCAACGGCTCAACTGCCGCAGCCATCCCCATGAGAGCGGCTTTGACGTTGAGCGCGAAGACCTCATCAAAGCCGGCGTCGAGTTCGGCCGGCGTGCTGTTGGTCACCGTGCGACCGAAATCCCAGACGCCGGCGTTGGCGATGAAGCAGTCCAACTGGCCGAACTTCTCCAAGGCCACAGCCACCGTGGCGGCGTTGCTCTCGTAGGTTCGAGCGTCACCGGCGACGACCTGGACCCAAGCCGGATCGGTTTCTTCGCGCAAACGGGCAATTTTGCCCGGTGACTGTTGCAGTACAACGACGCGAGCGCCCTCTTCGACGAAAGTGTCGACCAAAGCCCGGCCTAAACCTGAGCCACCACCCGTGATGATGGCCACTTGACCGTCAAGCCAACCCATTTCGATCAGTCCTTGGTCCGGGCAGCCATGACGCCAAAACCGGCGATGAACTCACGGATCGGGTGATAGAAGCGATAGGTGACGTCGAATGAGCCAGCCTGGGACAAAGCCGAGAAAGCTCCCACCCAAGTCCGGACCTCATGGACCGAGTTACCAGCTTGCTTGGTCATCTCATCGATTTGGTAACCATCAAACCGCTCGGGCTGACCCGAGGCGCAGTCATCCATGAATTGGGTATCCCATTGCGGATTGAGGTCGATGATCGGCAACTCACCCTTGGCAAAAGCGGCCGCACCTTTGATGACACGCTGCTGCCGGGCCTGCCGGAATTCTTCGGTGGGGTTTCGTCCCTGGAGCAAGAAATTACGGCCACCGTCATCGGTTTCATACCAACGCGGCAACGGCGGATCGTGCGACAAACCGCCCGAGGCGACGACCAGAATCCGCTCATCCAAGGTGTTGAGGTAGGACCCGACGGCTTGGCCGAACAAACGGATTTGCTTCATCGGCACCCACGGCGGCGCCACCCCGTTGACGAAGATCGGCACCATCGGCTTGGCCGTCAACGAGCTGAACAACGTATCGAGCGGTTGGACCATCCCGTGGTCAACAATCATGTGACGGGAGAAAGCCAGATCGACACCGGCCTTTTGGACAAATTCGATCATGGCCAAAGCGGCCGATTCATTGACCGACAACGGTCCGGCCGCGGTGTCATAGTCGCCGCAGGCCGTCGCCTTGGTGCCGACGCAGAAGGGCGGCATCATGTCCTGGAAGAAACCGTTGTAGTGATCGGGCGCGAACACCACGACCAAGGTCGGATCGAAATCCGCCGCAAATTGGCGGATCGCCGCAAAGGACTGGTCAACGCCAGCTTGGACCTCAGGCGGTGGGGGTAATTCAGCCGTGTGTAACAGCGGGCTGTGTGACATAGCGACAAGAGCCATAGACATTGGTCTCAAGTCCTTTCTCTAGCGGATGGTGACCGACAATGACGGCCGATCACCGCTAACGGATCAGTTGTGGCTGATGAATTCTTCAACCAGCCGGTTGAATTCAGCGGCGTGCTCGATTTGGAGCCAGTGACCGCAGTGATTGATGAGCACGAGACGACTGTTGGGAACCCAGGACAACAAGCGCAGCGAGTTCTCGAAGTGAACGACCCGGTCGTCCCGACCGTGGAATAGCAGGGTCGGAGCCTGGATCGTGGTGACCTTGGCCCCATCCAACTCGACCACCGCCCGACGGCCGATCCCGTCAAGGAAGTTTTGGTTGTGCTCTGGGTGGGACGCGACCATATCGGCCCGGGCTTGGATGAGATCATCGGTGGCGAACGACGAATCAAAGGTCATGACGTCAACCAATTGACGCATCGTCTCAAAAGTCGGCGTCCGGTAGCCCTGCTGGAGAATCTTCAACCCTTCGCTAAAACCGCCAGCGCCAAATAGCGTTGATGTCCCCGAGGACGCTCCCATCGTGATGAGGCGGGTGACCCGTTCGGGGTGTTCGTAACCGAACCGGATGGTGGTCCCACCGCCCATCGAATTACCGATGACGGTGACTTTGTCCAAGCCCAATTCGTCGAGTAATTCCAACAACGCCCCGCTGTGGTCACGATCCTTGTAGGACACGGGCTGCGATTCGCCCCAACCGGGCATATCGGCGGCGATGACGTGGAAATTCTTCGCTAAAGAGGGGATGTTATTGGAGAAGTTCGACCAGCCGGTCGCTCCTGGCCCGGAGCCGTGCAACAGCACTAAGGGCTCACCCGAACCGGCTTCGTTGATATGAATTCGCCACGACTTCGTCTGAACCATCCGGCTCGTGTTCTCATAGGTCCACTCCACAGTGGCACTCCTTTTCTGTTGTTCTCTATCCCGCAGCGGCTGTAACACCTTCGGGAGGGTGACTCGGGTTGATCTCAGGACAGGATGGCCCCAGGCACCGGCACCCCGGGCAGCAACCAGATCTCGTCGCCCCGTACCTCGACTTGGTGAGTACAGACGGGCTTCGTCGCCGGCAAGGTCAACGCCTCACCGGTCTGCATCGAGAACTTGGCCGCGTGGATCGGGCATTCGACGATGTCACCGTCGGTATAACCATCACCCAGCGAGGCCACTGCGTGTGTACACATATCGTCGATGGCGAAATACTCTTCACCGACGCGGAACACAGCAATAGCCTTATCCAAACCAGTATCATCAGCCTCGACGATCAGGGCTTCTTCATCTTCGATATCACCAACATTGGCTACTTTAATAGCGTCTGCCACGGTTTATCCTTTCCAGTAATGAAAACACGACATTGTGAAATATTGAGTTCGGCATCGGTGGAATGAGTCTAGCTCACTCCACCGATGCTTTCACTCGCCACCTGCGGAGGGTGGTTGGTCGTTACCGACCGTCTCGGTTTTAGTAGAACAACGTCAAATTCTTATTGAGAATAATTGACATATCGAACAGAATCCGGCGGGTTTTAATAAGATAACCCCATTCCGATTCCGGCGCCCGGACGATGACATCGTCACGTTGGCCGGTGACCATGTCCCAAGCCCGTTGGCCATTGGAACGATAATCAAAGAAATGCGACCGGACCTTGAATTCACCAGGCTCAACGCCGGGATCGACCATGATGTTCGTGATGATGTGACGCGACCGCGACGGTGGTTCTTCCGACCAGGCTTGGTTCGTCAGCATCCGGTGAACCCGAACGCTCAATTCTGTCTTGTTATCCTCGAAATAAGCCGACGTCCCGAATTCCGCGATGCGCTTGCTGCGCTCCCGGCTATAACGGTCTTCCTGAGTTGGGGCCCAGTACATGATGTCGTCATGTAAGAAATCCAGCCACTTGACCCATTCCCAGTCATCAAGCACTTTGACTTCTTCATACAGGAAACGCTCAATGGCCCGCTGATCAGCGGCGGTCACCGCGGTCAGAGCTTGGCTCACGTTATCAGTCATTGTTGTGATACCTCTTCGTACTGTTGTGAATCGATTAACTCTGACCGAGGACGTGTTGCGCCCGCCGGGCAATCAATTCATCCCACGTGTCGGTTGTCATCATGTCGAAATAATGGCTATACATATTGATAGCCGCATTGTCAGAGAAAACATGGGCCGAAGAGCCACCAGGATAACTACCAGTCCCATTCGGGAAGGGGAAGTCATACTGAATTGGCGCCCCCGTCATCTGGTACGTAAAGCCAGCTTCACGAGCCACTTTACCGCGCAGAACGTGTTGCATTTCCTCCCAGTTGAGGGCGTCATCGGCTTCGAACATACCGGTCGGTGTGAAGGTCTTGAGGAGGTCCTGACGGATCGCATTCTTGACTTCAGCCGGGGCCGCTGCCGGCACCATCGCCCAGCTCCAGATTTCCATCTCGTTCGGGCCCCGCGGATGAGTCACCCGCAAGACGTGGTTACCCAAGGTCATGAAGGTCGGCCAAATGTTGAGGTGTCCCCGCACTTCCCGGTCGTCGCCCAAACGGGCCGCAATCTGAGCCGCGATTTCGGGCGATTTCTCCCACTTTTCCAAGATCTGGTTGGTGTTCGGCACTTCGTGGCCCTTTTCGCCATACCAGGCCCCGCCGTGACCATAGGTCGAGAAGAACTGACGGCCGGTTGGCTCGTCGCCCCGCTTGGAACGGTCAGCCCAGAAACCCAGCTTGTTGACCATGAGAGCCGCCGAAGCGTGGGTAATTTCTGAGTGCTGCATATCCGAAGTCGGCTGTTCCGCCATATATTTCCAGTTATTCGGCAACACCCAGCGGTGATGGGCGATCGCTTCCATACCACCCTCCCAACGGTCAAGATAACCGTCGAGGTAGTACTTCGCAGTACCGAGATAGTCCTCGAACTCGGGCGCTGTTTCATCCCAGGTCCCGAACCAGAAGCCCTTGTAGTTGTAAAGCCGCGGCACCTTGATCGGTCCCCAGTCTTCCAACTTGAAATCAGCCGGATAAGCGGCTTCTTGCCGCGGCACCATCGTCAAATTACCGGCCAAGTCATAGGCCCAGCCGTGGAACGTACACGTGAAAGCTTTATTCGTCCCCCGGTCAGCCCGGCAGATACGCATACCGCGGTGACGGCATTGGTTCAGCCAGGCGGCTACCGAACCGTCTTTTTGGCGGACGATCATAATGGGGTCTTCGCCAATATAGTTTTGCATGAAATCGCCCTTTTTCGGGATCATGCTGTCGTGAGCCAGAAAACACCAAGCCCGCTTCCATACTTTTTCTAGCTCTTGTTGATAGATCTCTTCGTTGGTGAAAATCTCGCCGTGCAACTGGCCGGCAGAGATATCAACCAACTGGGTGATGTCGGCCATTCTTACTCCTTTGTCACTGAACCAACGCCCGTTTGGGCCTTCCTAGCTATCAGTTCTCTACAAGAACTGACTTGCCGATGGAGACGACCACGCCTCCAAGAACCGCGCCCACCGGGGTGTGACGCGAGATACAACTACCTCACCCACCCTGGCACTTCAGGCCCGGCCCTTATCTCCACCGCCGACTACAAACGGGGATTTGAGTACGGCATCATGTCATCTAGGGACTCATCGTTGCCGCCCCAACTAGGCTTTCCAACCTCGAAGCCAACGGTAGCGCAGTCCAGCGATTGACCCCAGGGCATCCAGATCCAATGAGACTGGTGATCTTATAAATCGGACAGTGTCAAAATAACTCTGTCAAAAGAGACGTCACTTGGGTCAACCCAACAACAACTAATGTCCAGTCGGGTCTGATGCGGCGTGTCAGTTCGGCCGTTGCTGAAGCAATCAGCTCGGCAGTGGAACGGACGCCAAGGCGGGCTGATCGGGTCAAGGAGAATCACCATGAGTTCATCAATCGAATTGAGGCTAGCGGCCCAACATTTGGTCGAGGCCCAACAAACTGGTCAGTTAGCGGCGCCGATCCATCCTCTCCTCCACGAGGATCTGGAAGCGGCTTACGACGTCCAGGAATTAGTTTTATCAGCCCAAGAATCAACCACTAATCCTCGGGTGGGACGGAAACTGGGTTTAATCTCGGCCGCTGCCCAAGCTCGTTTACAGGCTTCCCAACCGTGTTTCGGAGTCTTACTCAACGACATGGACGCCTCCGGTTGGGTGGAAATCCCCGAGTCGGGTCTACGGCAACCAAAAATTCAGGCCGAAGTCGCCTTCATTCTTCACACCGATATCACTTCGACCGATCTGGCATCAGTCGAAGCGGCCGTCATGTCAGTCGTACCGGCCCTGAGCATCGTCGACCACCGAGTCGGCGACGGCCTGACGGTCACCGACTATGTGGCCGACAATCTTGGCCTGGCCTATTTTGTGGCCGGCTTCGACCGGGTCCCGCTGATCCGGATTAAGACCGACGACATCGCCATGAAACTGACCATCAACGGTCAGGTCCAATCGACCGGACACGTCCAAGACGGTCTCGGCGACGCCATCCACGGTTTAGTCTGGCTGGCCCAAGCCGCCGCCGACCTCGGTCGGCCGTTGCGGGCTGGTGAAATCATCTTGTCGGGGACGCTGGGCCCGCTGATGGACTTCCCGCCTGGGGCTGAAGTCGAAGCCGAATTATCAGGCTTGGGTCGAGTGACCGCTGCCCGGGACTAGCTTGCTGAAAACAAACTCATAATGGCCCGTTGGCCCCCGAAATGTTCCATCAAGGACTATTTCGGGGGCCAACAGTGCAGCAGTCTTGATCTTTTAGTCGTGGTTATTCCGGGTGGCCGCTTTGACCTGAGCCGTCGCTCGGTGATACCGCCGTAAGGTCTCAATTGAGTTGTCACCATCGTCCATCGCGGCTTGGACCTCTCGTAGGTCCTTTTGGGCCTGGTCAACCGACAGTTCGCTGGCTAATTGGGCGTAGGGGCTAATAATCGCTGTCCGGTCAACCCCGACGGACAAGAAACCACCTTCAACGGCGACTACCTCACGCCGACCGTCGTCGGTCATGATTTCAGCCGAACCGGGCGCCAAAGTGGCGATCAGGGGAATGTGGCCAGCCAAAATACCGACCTCCCCATCCGTGGTCACGGCGATGATCTCAACCGCCTGACCGGTCCAAACCATCCGGTCGGCGGCCACGACATCGACCTGGAAGCTCGCCGCCATCGGTTAGCCCTTCTTCAATTCTTCGGCTTTCTTCATGACATCGTCCATACCGCCGACGTTGAAGAAAGCCTGTTCCGGAATCTGGTCGACATCGCCCCGGCAGATCATCTTGAAGCCCTCGATCGTATCGGCCATCGACACGGTCGAACCTTCAACACCGGTGAACTTCGTCGCCATGTAGGTGTTCTGGGACAGGAACTGCTGAATCCGGCGAGCCCGGGCGACGACGATCTTGTCATCTTCCGGCAACTCGTCGACGCCGAGAATAGCGATGATGTCTTGCAGTTCCTTGTTCCGCTGGAGAATCGACTTGACCTCAATGGCGGTGTCGTAATGATCCTGGCCGATGAACTGCGGATCGAGAATCCGGCTGGTTGAAGTCAGCGGATCGACCGCCGGATACAGACCGCGCGAAGCGATATCACGGCTCAACTCGGTGGTTGCGTCGAGGTGAGCGAAGGTCGTCGCCGGGGCCGGGTCGGTGTAGTCATCGGCCGGCACGTAGATGGCCTGCATCGACGTAATCGAGTTGCCCTGAACCGAGGTGATGCGTTCCTGCAATTGGCCCATCTCATCGGCCAGAGTCGGCTGGTAACCGACCGCCGAAGGCATCCGGCCAAGCAGCGTCGAAACCTCGGAACCGGCTTGGGTGAAGCGGAAGATGTTGTCGATGAAGAGCAAAACATCTTGGTGCTCGGCATCACGGAAATACTCGGCCATGGTCAGAGCGCTGAGGGCGACCCGCAAACGCGTGCCCGGCGGTTCGTCCATTTGGCCGAAGACCAAGGCGGTGTCTTTCATGACGCCGGCTTCGATCATCTCGTTGATGAGGTCGTTGCCTTCACGAGTCCGCTCACCAACGCCGGCGAAGACGGAGGTGCCGCCGAAGTTGTGGGCGATGCGGTAGATCATCTCTTGAATCAAGACGGTCTTACCGACACCGGCGCCACCGAACAAACCAATCTTGCCACCTTGAACATAAGGCGTCAGCAAATCCAAGACCTTGATACCGGTCATCAGCATCTCGGTCTTCGACTCCAACTGGTCGAAGTTCGGTGGATCACGGTGAATCGGCCAATGTTCCTTGATCGTCAACTGGCTGATGTCTTCGTTGAGGCACTCGCCCGTGACATTCCAGACCCGGCCCTTCGTGACCTCACCGACCGGCACCGAAATCGGCGCCCCGGTATCGGTCACGGGCGCACCCCGACGCAGACCGTCGGTCGGCTTCAGTGAAATCGTGCGAACGATGTTGTCTCCGACCTGAAGCTCAACTTCCAGTGTCAGTTGACGTTCGGCGTCATCGCCCTCATCACCGGTACCCGCCACCGCCACAGTCAGAGCGTTGTAGATATCGGGCATGGCATCGGGGGCGAATTCCACATCGACGACTGGGCCGATGACGCTGACCACCCGACCGACGCCAGGCGTCTTGAGGTTGGTTTGATCGACAAGGGTGGCGGTCATGACTCACTCCATCTTGGTTTTGGCTCCGGACAGCGCTGCGGCGCCGCCCACGATTTCGGTGATTTCCTGGGTGATCTTGGCTTGACGCGCCTGATTGGTGAGGCGGGTCAGGTCTTCGATCAACTGTTGGGCATTGTCCGTCGCCGACTTCATGGCTTTTTCTTTGCTGGCCAGCTCGGAGGCGGCCGCCTGCATGAGGTAGAAGTGGACACGGTTCCGGACATAGAGAGGCAACAGGGCGTCGAGCACGGCTTCTGCGCTGGGCTCGAACTCATACATCGAATCCGCATGGTGGGGACCGTCGTCTTCGATGACTTCCAAGGGCAAGATGCGCCGCACCCGGGTTTCTTGCGACAGCATCGACACGAACCGGGTGTAGACCACCTGGATTTCGTCGACGCCACCGTCTTCGTAGGGTTTGCGGAAAGCATCGAGCAGGGCCGACGCGACCTGATCCGACTGGGTGTAGGTCGGTTTATCGGAGAAACCGTCCCACGACCCGGCCAGCGGCCGACGGCGGAATTCGTAATAGGTAATGCCTTTACGACCACAGACATAAGGCAGATATTCACGGCCTTCGTCAGTCAGGGTCTGGCACAAGCGCTCCGCCAAACGCAAGACATTCGACGAATAGGCACCGGCCAAACCCCGGTCCGAGGTCAGGATGAGGACCGCCGAGCGACGTGGCTGATCGGTCTCCGTCAGGAGCGGATGGCGCAGATCAGTGTGTCCGACCACGGCCTGGACGGCGTGATTCAACTCCTGGGTGTAAGGCAGAGAGGCCTCGGCCGCTTGTTGGGCCTTGGCGATCCGCGACGCCGCGACCAGCTCCATGGCCCGCGTAATTTTCTGAGTCGCGCTGACTGATCGGTTGCGCTCCCTCAGCTCTCGCAAACTCGCGACCATGAGTTACCGCTTCTTCCGCGTGATCTGCTCTTGCCCGATGTCATCCTGACGGCTGATCGGTTTGGCTTCTGGCTCTTGCAAGGGTTGACCGGCCGAGGTCCGGAAGGTCTTCTTGACCTCAGCAATCGCGGCCTTGGCTTGATCCTTGGTCTCATCAGTGAATTGCTTGGTACTCGCAATCGCAGTCAACACTGAGGTTTTCTGGCGCAGGTTGTCCAACAACTCTTGTTCGAACCGCAAGATGTCTTCGACCGGGACATCGTCCATCAAGCCAGTCAAGCCGGCCCAGACCGAAACCACTTGTTCCTCGACTGGGTAGGGCGAATACTGCGGTTGCCGGAGCAATTCGGTAACCCGGGAGCCACGATCCAGCTGACGGCGGGAGGTGTCGTCCAAGTCCGAGGCGAACATCGCGAAGGCTTGCATATCGCGGTACTGAGCCAAGGTGATCTTGAGCGTACCGGCGACCTGTTTCATGGCTTTGACCTGAGCGTCGCCGCCGACCCGGGAGACCGAGATACCGACGTCGATAGCGGGCCGCTGGTTGGCGTTGAACAAATCCGACTGGAGGAAAATTTGGCCGTCGGTAATCGAGATGACGTTGGTCGGGATATAGGCCGAAACGTCGTTGGCCTTGGTCTCGATAATCGGCAAACCGGTCATCGAACCGCCGCCCAACTCATCCGACAGTTTGGCGCAGCGTTCGAGCAACCGGGAGTGGAGATAGAAGACGTCGCCGGGATAGGCTTCCCGGCCCGGCGGCCGGCGCAGCAAGAGCGACATCGCCCGATAGGCCTCGGCCTGCTTGGTCAAATCATCGAAGACGATGAGGACGTGTTTGCCGTCGTACATCCAATGCTGGCCGATGGCCGAACCGGTGTAGGGAGCGATGTATTTGAAGCCTGCCGGGTCGGAGGCCGGTGAATGGACGATGGTCGTGTATTCCAAAGCCCCGGCTTCCGCCAAAGCCCCCCGGACACCGGCGATGGTCGAACCCTTCTGACCGATACCGACGTAGATACAGCGAACTTGCTGTTTCGGGTCGCCACTGGCCCAGTTGGCCTTCTGGTTGATGATCGTGTCGATGGCAATCGCCGTTTTACCGGTCTTGCGGTCACCGATGATCAACTCCCGCTGGCCGCGGCCGATCGGAATCATGGCGTCGATGGCCTTGATACCGGTCTGCAGTGGTTCGTTGACCGACTGCCGATCCATGACGCCGGCGGCTTGGAGTTCGAGCGGCCGCCGCCCGGTCAGATTCGTGATCTCACCGAGACCGTCGATCGGGTTGCCCATGGCGTCAACCACGCGGCCGAGGTAACCATCGCCGACCGGCACCGACAGAATGTCACCGGTCCGTTTGACCGGCGAGCCTTCCTCGATGCCCTCGGAGCTACCTAAGACCACGACCCCGATCTCGCGCTCCTCCAAGTTGAGGGCGATACCGCGGGTGCCGTTGGCGAACTCCAGCAGTTCGTTGGCCATCGCTGATGGCAAACCCTCGACCTGGGCAATCCCGTCACCGGAGGTGACGACATAGCCGATCTCCTGCTCGGTCGCGGTCGAGACGGTGAAGTCGTGAACGTATTTGTTCAGCGCCGCCCGGATGTCATCGGCCTGAATCGCCAATTCCGCCATCGTCAGTCCTTTTCTTCTACACAATCAATTAAGTCAAATAGCGACGGGCCGCCGCCAAACGAGCCGTCACGGTGGCGTCGATGACATCGTCGCCGAGTTCTACCCGCAAGCCACCGATCACAGCCGGGTCAATCACCTGTTCGAGCCGGATCGGCCGGTCAGTCCGGCTGGCCAAGGCGGCTGTCAAACGGTCCTGCTGGGCCGATGTCAACGGCTGGGCCACCGTCACCACCGCGACCTGCAGGCGTTGGAGTTGGCTGGCCCAGGCCAAGGCCTGGTCGATGGCGTCTTCGAAGGTCGAGTAACGCGTGACCGCGGCTTGCTCGATCAAGGCCAAGGTGGGCGCCTGGACTTTGTCCGCGAACACCTGTTGGACCAAGCCTCGCCGCCGCTCGGGGTCGACCGTGAAATCGGTCACCGCCCGCCGTAACTCGGGAGTTGTCGTGACCAACTGGCCAGCGGCGAACAACTCGTCGATGACCTGGTCGAACACACCAGTTTGATCAGCCCAGCGCCAAATCGCCCGGACCCCTTGGCGTTCCATCGCCCAGACCAAAGCGTGACCGTCGGTCCAGCTGATGGCCAAGGCGGCGTCCAAAACGCTGAGCGCAGTTGGCGTTACCTTGTCCTGAAGCAACGACTGTGCCACCTGCCGCCGGGCTTCGACCGGCGTCGACACATCCGACAAGGCCTGGCGCAAAAACGGGTTGTTGCTCAAGCCCCGGCTGATGACGAGGACATCACGCGCCGTCGCACCATCGGGCACCAAGTCGGCCACGGCCTGGTCGAGGGCTTGGCTCCGAGGCAAGGTTTGACTGGACTGGATCATGGTCAGGCCTTCGCCACCGGTTGTTCAAGCTCAGCCAAGAAACGATCGACCGTGCGTTGGGCTCGCTCGTCGTCGGTCAGCGACTCAGCCAAGATCTTGCCGGCCAAAGTCGTCGCCAAGCCACCAATCTCGCCTTGGAGCTGGTTCATGGCTTGAGTCCGTTCAGCTTCGACCCGCTCCCGAGCCGCCGCCGTCACTCGCTGAGCGTCGGTTTCGGCTTGTTGCCGGGCATCGGCTTTGATCTTGGTGGCCGCGTCACGGGCTTCATCACGGATCGTGGCGGCTTCGTCCTGGACACCGGCCAACTGAGCCCGGTACTGGGCCAAGGCCGCGTCGGCTTCAGCTTGCTTACGCTCCGCCTCGTCAATCGCTCCCCGCGTGGCAGCGCTCCGGCGGACGTAAAGTTCCTCGAAACTCGGCACCACTTTTTTGGCCATAACAAACCAGATGATGCCGAATAACACGAGACCGATGACCAGCTCGGAAAGATGTTCGGGCAGCAGCGGCCCGAGATCGATTTCGAGAGGGAGCATGATCACGACAGAGCGAACGCCAGGGCAATACCGATAATCGCCAAAGCTTCGACCACGGCGAAGCCGATCCAGGCCGTCGACAACATCGAGCCCCGGGCTTCAGGCTGCCGAGCCGTGCCTTGGATGACAGCCGCGAAGATCAGGCCGACGCCAATGCCAGGGCCGAGGGTCGCGAGACCGTACCCAATCATGTTGAGCGAGCCGTTGAGCGTGCCCATCAGTTCCAGCGCGTTCATGGTTTTCCTTTCCGGTGTTCGGTGAGAACCGAAGTCTTATCTAGTGTTCTTCCGCCAAGGCTGACGAAACGTATTGGGCGGTCAGAACCGTAAAAATGTAGGCCTGGAGACAGGCCACCAAAAGTTCGATGGCAAAGACGAAGAAGGAGACCAACAAGGACAGGCCACCGGCCACATTCCACGTCCAGTTATAGGCCCACGACGAACTGGCGTCCGAGAACAAGAGCCACGAACCACCGACGACGAAGACCATGACCACGAGGTGGCCGGCGAACAAGTTGGCAAAGAGACGCAAGCCGAGGGTGAGCGGCCGGACGATGAAGTTCGACAGGAATTCCAGCGGAATCAACAACGGCAACAGCCAACCCGGCACCCCGGCCGGCACGGTCATCGACTTGAGATAGCCGAAGAAGCCTTTGCGTTTGATACCGACGGCGTTGTAAAGAATGAAACTGGCACCGGCCAGACCCCAGGCGAAGCCGATCTTGGAGAAGGTCGGGAACATGAAGACGAACAATTCGCCGAACAGGTTATTGACCAGGATAAAGCTGAACAGGGCCACCAGATAGGGCACGTACTTGTGGTAATCATGGCCGATCATGTCCCGGGCGATGCCGTTGCGGACGAAGTCGTAGGCGTACTCACCGAGGAACTGACGTTTGCTGGGAATGACACCGTTCTGAGTCGGATCATCGCTGACCGACCGGCGCGGTTTGACGATCAGCCAGAAGACCAACACGATGACAGCGCCGATCACCGCCTGAGCGATGTGGTTGGTCAGCCAGATATCGGTCCAGCTGGGTTCGAAGGTGGCGCAAAAGTCCACGTTCTCACTCGCAATTTCACCGCTATGTGGATGGCACGTCTCCCAACCACTCGACGGAAACAAAGGACGAGAGTCGAAGGCCTCGACGCCGAATTGCGGCGCCCCGCTTTCTAGCGGCCACAAGCCAACGGGTCCCATGTTCCCCTCCTTCTCGTTCTGTCGCCCTGGCGGCCAGGCCGCAGCAGCGTCACGTCGATGTGCCGAAGCGTTTGACGATGAGCCACAGGCTGAGGCCGAGGCCAACCACCAGCCCGATGGGTAACCAAAAATCCGTTTCCAGCCACCGATCGACCGCCCAGCCAATCGAGCCATACAACAGAAGGCCCGTCAACATGTAGGACAAGGCTGCAAAACCGTCGCCGTCATTGCTCTTCGGATTGCTCATCGCGGACCGCAATCTACCAGTCCCGGCAGTTGAAGTCATGCCTGGTTGGCGGGTGTCTCAGAAGATGGATCAAAGATCGGTCGCCGAGACCGTGGACAAGCCACGATGACACGGAGCCCCCAACCGCCAACCCCCGCGGCGCCGCCGGCGGCCGCCCAGACAGCGTCCAGCCGGGCAGTCAAATGACCTAGCAGCCAGGTGATGAGAGCGATCTGGAGGCCGTAGACCACCAGACTGGTAGCCA
>JAISGZ010000166.1 GCA_031262845.1 Propionibacteriaceae bacterium
GGCGGCGAGGGTGGGATTCGAACCCACGGGACCTTTCAGCCCGGCCGCTTTCAAGGCGGCTGCACTAGACCACTATGCGACCTCGCCCAAACGGACAACCTGGATTTGACGACTCGTCAATCCCCCGTGTTACCCGTTGATCTGTCGGGCTCATCGTAGGCGCTTTACCCGCCCTGGGCCAATCCGGCTGGCTCCGACAGCGTCAAGACAACTTTGCCAATATTTTCGCCCGATTCCAGCCAAGTATGAGCCTCGGCCACTTGTTCGAGGGGGAAATAGCGTTGTGGCGGCACGGTCAGCCGACCGTCACCGAACAGCGGCCAGACCTGCTCGACGACGGACTGGACGATCGCCGCCTTTTCGGCCACCGGGCGGAAGCGCAAACTGGTGGCCGTGACGAGCCCGTTGCGGGTCAAGAGCTGGTTGATATCCAAGGTGGCTTTACGCCCACCTTGCAGGCCGATGATGACCAAACGCCCACCGCGGGCCAGCGACGCCACGTTGGCTTCCAGATACTTGGCGCCGATAATGTCGAGAATGACATCACAGCCCCGGCCTGAGGTCGCCTGGGCAATCGCCGCCGGCCAATCGGTGTGATAATCGACCGCCACATCGGCGCCGATCTGGCGGCAATAATCAGCCTTCTCGGCCGATCCGACGGTCGTGATGACCTGAGCGCCGAGGGCTTTGGCGTACGGGATCGCGAAACTGCCGATCCCGCCGGCGCCGCCGTGAATCAAACAGGTCTGACCGGCCGCCAAACCGACGGCGTCGAAATTCGACACCACCGTAGCCGCCACTTCGATGACACCAGCGGCGGCCACCAGACCGACCCCGGGGGGCAGCGGCGCACACTGACCAGCCGGCGCGACAACGTATTCGGCATAGCCGCCACCAGCCACAATGGCCACCGTCGGGTCGCCGACCCGCCAACCTGTGACACCAGCCCCGACGGCATCGACAGTACCGGCGACTTCGAGCCCGATGATGTCGGAAATCCCTGGTGGCGGCGGGTAAAACCCCCGGCGCTGGACGATATCGGCCCGGTTGACCCCAGCCGCTTGAACTCGAATCCGCAACTGCCCCGGTTCAACCTCAGGCGTCGGCACTTCCGACACTTGCAGGACGTCGATACCACCGGGACCAGTGGTTGTGACTGCACGCATAGGCCTTAGTTTGGCACGCCGGTCAGGGTTACCCTGCCTAGACTCACAACCTGACTGAGAGCGGCGCAATCAGACCCTGTGACAACAGAAAACCGGGGCCGCCCTCATACAAAGGGCGCCCCCGGTTTCAGAGCATTTTCAGCTAAACAGAGCCGCCACGGCCAGATTGGCCGCTTTCAGGTTCGCTGTCTCGGCCTCTTCAGCCGAGATGAAGGCGTTGTTACGGGCATAAATCTCAGTCACGGTCAAGAGCGCCAAAGCTTGCTTGCCATACTCGTCGGCCACGCCGTACAGACCAGCGGTCTCCTGCTCGGCCACCAGGACATTGTGCTTGAGCAGGGCGCCCGATTGGCTCGGGACTTGGTAATTCGGGTTGTCATTGCTGACCACCACGCCAACGGTCACATTCGGGTCGTCACCAGCCGCCGCCATGGCCGCCGCCGCCAACTTGAAATCGGCCACGGCTGAGAAGTGACCGCCGGGCAAACGAGCCTCGTTGACATAGCTATTGGTGTGGGCGCCGGTCGCGATGATGACGTCACCCAAAGTCAGTTGACGCGCAATAGCGCCCGACGGGCCGATCCGGACGATCCGATCGACGTTGTAGGAGCGGACCAATTCGGTCGCGATGAGCACCAGCGAGGGCAGACCGAGACCTGAGGTCATGATCGACAACGGCTTGCCCTGGTGGGTGCCGGTGTAGCCCAGTAAACCGTAGGAGTCGGTGACCAGTTTGGCGTCGGTCAGCAACTGCTCGGCTAACCAGGTCGACTGCTTGGGATCTGTTGGCATCAGGACAGCGGGGGCAAAATCACCGGCTGCCGCGGCGATATGAGCTGTGGCCATATGAGGTTTCCTCCTCAGAAAACGTTCAAAATTATTCTTGTGGGCTGATTGTCACCGCCCCGCCGGGTGTCACGAAGACACGACAACGTGGTTGGAAACCAGCCAACTCAGGGAAAACTTTATCCCGTCAGTCCAAACCGAGCCCAGAAGGTCGACTCGGCGGCTGACGGCTGAACTTCTCCGACCAGCGGTCGGGTGCTCTGGCAATCGTCCTGGGGCTGGACTAGATTCCTGACATGGCTCAGCTCCAACTGATCGATCCGGCCTATATCACGCCCATGGCCGACGGCACGATCAAACAAATCAATCCGCTGACCGGGACCCGCGTCTGGACGGTGCCCGGTCGCGGCCACCGGCCCCTGAATCAGCACAAACCGGCCGCCCGGCCGCTCGACCCGGCTCAAGCCGGCCGCGATTGTGCCTTTTGCCAGGGTCGCTACCGGGAAACCCCACCGGAAAAGACTCGGCTGGTGTTGGCCGACGGCCGATGGTCACAACTTGATTACGTTGCCGCCGACCAACTCTTCGACACCGTGGCCGAGTTCCGGGTGATTCCGAATCTGTTCGAAATTCTCAGCTACGACTATTGGCACGCCAACTACGGTTTCGAGCTGTCGCCGCCGACGGCCCACCAGCGGCAGGCCTACTTGGCCAACCCGGCCGGCCGGGATCACGTCATCGCCGTCCAAAGCACCAAGTTACGCGCCGCCGGCTGGTCCGAAGCCGACATCGCGAACTTGACCGAGGAACAGATCATCGCCCAGGCCACCGGCTTCTTCGGTGGCGGCCACGATGTCATCGTGGCTAGGCGACACTGGACCGATGACGCCGTCGACACCACCGGTCTGGCCAGTTCCGGCAGCCTGACGGCGGCTGAACACGCCCGCTACATTCGACTGACGGTCGAGTCGATGCGCCGCCTTTACGACAACAATCGTTACGCCCGCTACGTGGCTGTGTTCCAGAATTGGCTCAACCAAGCCGGCGCCAGTTTCGACCACCTGCACAAACAATTGGTGGCGATCGACGAACACGGCAGCACCTTGCGCCTGAGCTTGTCCAGAGCCCGGGAAAATCCCAATATCTTCAACGATGCCGGCGTCAATTACGCCTCCTGGCACAACTTGCTGATCGCGGAAAACGACGGCGCCGTGGCCTTCGCCGGTTTTGGCCACCGCTATCCGACCATCGAGATTTATTCGACCTCCGCCACCTGCCAGCCGTGGCGCCAGTCGGCCGCCGAGATCGACCTGATGAGTGATCTGATCCACGCCATCCACGCCGCCAGCGGCCCCCACTTGGCGGTCAACGAAGAATGGCATCACCAGCCAATCGACGTTGATCTCCCGATGCCCTGGCAGGTCGCCATCAAGTGGCGGATCTCAACGGTGGCCGGCTTCGAGGGTGGGACTCAGCTCTACATCAACACGATCGCTCCGACGGCTCTGCGTGACCTCGTCGTCCCCCGCCTCTTCGAACTGCGCCAAGCCGGCCAGATCGCTCCGATTCGGATCGCGACCGAGTGTTCCGGGGCGCCCAATCTGCTGCGCTACAACCCCAACCTGGCCCGCTAAACATCGTCAGCGGAAGCCAGAGCGGGCTATCGGTAACGTCGACGACACGGCTGAGAACCTGACCGAGGGCCACGACGGCGTAGTTGATGACATGACAATGTCTAAGGTCTGACCTCTATAGACTGGCCCGCGTGATTGACCCGAAACGAATCCGGACTGATGCCGATCAACTGAAAAGCGCCCAACAACGACGGGGCGAATCGACCCAACTGATCGACGAATTGGTCGAAGCCGACGAATCACGCCGCCAGGCCATCGCCTGTTTCGAATCGGTTCGGGCCCAGCAGAAGACACTCGGCAAAGAGATTTCCCAGGCCAGCGCCGACTCCCGGCCGGCTCTGCTGGCCCAGGCCAAGGAGGTGGCGGCCACGGTCAAGGAGGCCGAGGGCGGTCTGTCGGTGGCCGAGGAACGCTTCACCCAGTTGCTCAAACTGCTCCCCAACCCGGTTTTTGACGACGTCCCGACCGGCGGCGAAGACGACGCCGTGGTGGTTGAGACGATTGGCCAGCCACGCGATTTCGCAGCCGAAGGCTTCACGCCGCTCGACCACGAGGAGATCGGTCGGCGGTTGCGGGCAATTGATCTGGAGCGCGGCGCCAAGGTCTCGGGCTCGCGCTTCTACTTTTTGACCGGTATCGGCGCCGAATTGGAACTGGCCCTGACTCAGTTCGCGCTGGCCCAGGCGCTGGCTTGGGGTTTTCGGCCGATGCTGCCGCCGGCTTTGGTCAAACCGTCGGCTATGGAAGGCACCGGTTTTCTCGGCCAAGCGGCCCAAGACGTCTACTATCTGCCGGCTGATGATCTCTACTTGGTCGGCACCTCCGAGGTCGCTTTGGCGGCCTACCACAGCGACGAAATCCTCGACGCGGCTGATTTGCCGCTGCGTTACGTCGGCTACTCCCCCTGTTTCCGCCGTGAAGCCGGTAGCTACGGCCAGGACACCAAGGGGATTTTCCGGGTCCACTGGTTCGACAAGGTTGAGATGTTCGTCTACTGCGCCCCCGAGGTCTCCCAGGCTGAACATCTTCAGCTGCTGGAATACGAGAAGGCCTTCTTGACCGCGCTCGAATTACCATTCCAAGTCCTCGAAGTGGCAGCCGGTGATCTCGGTTTGTCGGCCGCCCGGAAATACGACTGCTACGCCTGGTTCCCTGGCCAAAATAAATACCGCGAGGTGACATCGACCTCGAACTGCACCGAATTCCAGGCCCGCCGACTCGGCATCCGGGCTCGTTACGACAGCGGTGTCGCCCCCGTGGCGACCCTCAACGGCACGCTCTGCGCCATGACCCGGACGATTATCGCCCTGCTCGAGAACCACCAACAGGCCGACGGTTCGGTTCGGGTGCCGACCGCCTTGCAGCCCTATTTGGGTGGTCGGACGGTCTTGGAACCGGTCGTCTGATGTCCGGCCAGGTTCTCACCTCCGAGCCGTCCTGGTGCCTGCACCTGACTAGGGCTGCCAAGTGATGAGTCGTCTGATGTCCAGCCTGGTTCTCACCCACGACCGCCGCTGGGCCGGTCTGGCCCGTCTGTCCGTTTCTCTCAGTGATCGGCCGCGACGATACAACCGGCGGTTGCCATGTCAGTGACAATTCTCCAAGCCGACATCACTCAGGTCGCCGTTGACGCCATCGTCAACGCCGCCAATTCGAGTTTGCTCGGTGGCGGTGGCGTCGATGGTGCGATTCACCGGGCGGCCGGGCCAGAATTACTGGCGGAATGTCGTCAACTACGGGCCACCACCTGGCCGGGAGGGTTACCGGTCGGTCAAGCCGTCGCCACCGCGGCCTACCAGCTTCCAGCCCGCTGGGTCATCCACACCGTTGGCCCGAATGCTCATCGCGGACAAACCGATCCCCGGCTGTTGGAAGACTGCTTCCGTAACTCCTTGATATTGGCCCAGCAACTGGGAGCGACGTCCATTGCTTTTCCCGCTATTAGTGCTGGTGTCTACGGCTGGCCGGGACTGGCCGTGGCCGAAGCCGCCGCTCGCGTCATCAACAGCCAGGAGCCGGCTTGGCCGTCGGTGACCGATATCCGGTTCGTCCTCTTCTCCGACCAGTTGGAACAGATTTTCCGTCAGGTCTTCACCCAGGAATAGAACTACCTTCGAGATGGTGGTCTGCCTAGCCGGTGCCCAGTCGCGTCTCACTTTTCCTTCGCAGGCTTTCTCGTTTCGGGAAAACTCTTCCCGAAACGACAGACCCCAAGCCCGGCAACCTGGTTTTAGAGATACAAACCGGCCGCCGGACCAGCGTTGGCTGACTTATCGCCGCCCGTCAAACCAGCCATTCTGGCCGGCTCGCCATCACCACGGCGCTGACCCAGCGCCTTACGCATTTGTTCGACTTGAGCCCGGGCCACCATCTGCTGGGCCATGAGCGCCGTCTGAAGGCCCTGGAAGAGCCCTTCCAGCCATCCCACCAGTTGGGCTTGGGCAATCCGCAGTTCGGCGTCCGAAGGCGCATCATCGGCCGCGAACGGCTGCATCAAGCGGCGCAGTTCCTCGCCCAACTCGGCATCCAAGCCACCGGCCAATTCGTCAATCGACTGGCTGTAAATCTCACTCAAGCGGGCCCGTGAGCGGTCATCCAACGGTGCGTCCTTGACTTCATCGAGTAAGCGGGAAATCATCCGGCCGATGCGCATCACCTTGGCCGGCTCGACAATCGCCGCCACATCTTCGTCCGGGTGGTTGCCCACGGCCGCTGGGTCGGGCACGGGGCTATCCGGTGATTGATTGACCACGAAGATCTCGCCGTCCGGCCCCTGTCCGAGAATGACCCCGGTCTGTTCTGGTGTTTGCGTCATAGCGCCCATCGTAGTGGGCCGCGAAATCGCCGCCACGGCGGCTCGGAGGGTTGCCCGCGAAACTCGGAGGCTGACTCGCAAAAACAGTGATGGCCCCGTTGGGGGCCATCACTGTTGGGTCTGTAGCAATCAAGCGATCGTCAGACGATGGTCGCGATCGGATCACCGGCTTTGACGGCCGCGCCCTCGGTCACGAGTGGCGTGAACACCCCACCGACTTCGGACAAAATCGGGTTTTCCATCTTCATCGCTTCCAGCGTGCCGATGTTGGTGTGAGCCTCGACCTGGGTGCCGGCCGGGTACGACCAGCGGCTGAGGACGCCATTCATGGGCGCCAGGACCGCTCCGACGGGAATGGTCTGTCCGCTTTCGGACTCGACACTGGCGGCCGGCCGAGCCGTCGCCGCTCCCCCACCGGCGCCGATGAGCGAGGCCGGGAAACCAATTTGAACCCACTTGCCGTCAATTTCGAACCATTCTCGGACCACGCGCGACCGGTTGACCCCCGGCGGCAGCGGCTGGGCCAGTTCGGGCAGCCAGTCGCACTCGGTCTCAATCCAGTTGGTGTACATCGTGAAATCTTCGGCCGTCTTGGCAATGAAGCTCGGTTCGGTCAGGATCCGACGATGGAACGGAATCAGGGTTGGGATACCTTCGATTTCGCATTCCCGCATGGCTTGCCGGGCTCGGGTCAGAGCCGACTCACGGTTCGTTCCCCAGACGATGATCTTGGCCACCATCGAGTCGAACTCCGGTGGCACGTCACCACCGGACGCGACCCCGGCGTCAATCCGGCAGAACGGCCCACCGGGCATATCGAAGCGGGTGATGAGACCGGCTTGGGGCAGGAAACCACGGCCAGGGTCTTCGGCGTTGATGCGGAACTCGAAAGCGTGGCCACTCGACGGCACGACGTCCGGCAAATCGTCGAGACCGTAACCTTCGGCAACTTTGAACTGACGGACGATCAGGTCCAGCCCCGTGGTCCGCTCGGTCACCGGATGTTCAACCTGGATTCGAGTATTGACTTCGAGGAACGACAACAGGCCATCTTCGCCGAGCATGAACTCAACCGTGCCGACGCCACGGTAATTGACCGCCTGGCAGATATCGCGGGCCGACTTGCACAGCAGATCTTGTTGTTCTTGGCTGAGGAAAGGCGCCGGCGCCTCTTCGACCACCTTCTGGTGCCGCCGCTGAACCGAGCAGTCGCGGGTTCCGACCACCACAACCCGGCCTTTACCGTCACCAAGCACCTGGACTTCAACGTGGCGTGGGCGTTCGACGAACCGCTCGACGTAGCACTCACCGCGGCCGAAGGCGGAAATCGCTTCCGACACCGCCGACTCGTACCGACGCTTGAGTTCAGCCGCCTTCCGAACGACTTTGAGACCGCGGCCGCCACCGCCGAAAGCCGCCTTGATGGCAATCGGATAGCCAAACTGGTTGGCAAAAGCTTCAACCTCTTCGACCCCGCTGACGGGATCAGGGGTCCCCGGCACCAGGGGCGCACCGACTTGTTCGGCGATCTTCCGGGAAGCGACTTTGTCTCCCAGCAAGGCCATATTCTCCGGCGTCGGGCCAATCCAGATCAGGCCGTTATCGGCGACCGCGCGGGCGAAATCGGCGTTCTCAGCCAAGAAGCC
>JAISGZ010000202.1 GCA_031262845.1 Propionibacteriaceae bacterium
GATGATGACTACGCCAATGACGATGCGGTAGCCGATGAAAACCGTAAACCGGTTGGAGGCCACGAACTTGAGCAGCCAGGCGATCGACACGAAGGCGACGACCAAGCTGACGACCGTGGCGACGGCGGTGGCGGCCCAGCCAACCCCTTGGCTGATCTCGTCAAAAGCGCTGATGGCCTGGAAAATACCCGAAGCGGTTAGGGCCGGAATGCCGAGGAAGAAACTCCAGCGAGTCGCGGTGGTGCGGTCAATACCCCGGAACAGTGCGGCTGAAATCGTCGCCCCCGACCGTGAAACACCGGGGATCAAGGCCAGACACTGGGTCAAACCGATGATGAGACCGTCGAGCACGGTCAGCGAGTCCTCACCCCTCAGACCCACCGGGCGGTTGTCCTGCGACTGGCCAAGCTCGGTTGGGCTGGCCTGAACATTGGCGGCAGCCCGATCAAGCCGATCGGCTTTACGGTCAGCCAGCCACATGACGATGCTCCAGCCGATCAACGCCGCCGCGACCACGTACAAGCTCCGCAAAGCGCCTGTGATCAGGGGTTCAAGCAACAGTCCGACGATGCCAATCGGGATTGAGCCGACAATGACCGCCCAACCAAGCCGGTAGTCGGTCCCTCGCTGATCTTTCCGGAACACACCTTTGAACCAGCCGACGGCTAAACGGACGATGTCGCGCCAGAAGTAAATGATGGCGGCCAGAATCGCGCCGACCTGGATGATGGCGGTGAAGGCTGTGACATCGGTGCTGTCGATCGACAGGCCGAGTAGCCGTTCCGTCACGGTCAGGTGGCCGGTGCTGGAGACGGGTAGAAACTCCGTCACCCCTTCGACCACACCGAGGATGACCGATTCCAACCAATTCATGAGTGCTCCCTCCGGCCCGAACGCGCCCCTACTTTAGAGGTTGTCGAACCCACCGAGCGACTAAGAGCATGGAGTCCATCGACGATCCGTGTCTGGGCAAGTCCGATCGCACTGCTTTCCCCATCAATAAGAAACCACCGAACGCCCGGCTCTTGGCCCCGTCTGCCGTATCGACGCCGGAGCACTTTTATCTCGCCGTTTCTCGGTTTTTCGAGAGAATGACGTGCCATTTGTGGCGGTAAGTGGGGGCCAGCAAGGCGGAGAAAACCAATCGTGAGTTATCGGTGACCGCGACAACACGACCGGACTCAACACCGGACGCTGCGCCAACGACAAATCAGATATGACTGCTCACTAGGCCAAATCCAAGAAATCGTCCAGCACCCGGCAGCCAAAAGTCAGCGCCGACACCGGCACCCGCTCGTCAACGCCGTGGAACAAAGCACTGAAATCCAGCTCCGGCGGCAGTTGCAAAGGCGTGAAGCCGTAACACTGAATCCCCAACTGGGACCAGGCTTTACCATCAGTCCCAGCCGACAATAAATACGGCACGGTTTGGGCTTCCGGATCGTGCCGTCGCAGCGCCGCGGTCATCGCCGTAACTAAATCTGACGTCATGTCAGCTTCGATGCTGGGTTGTTCGTGGAGAATTTCCAAGCTCACCTTGGGACCGATCAAATCCCTGATCGTGTCGATGAATTCATCCCGTTGACCGGGCAAAAACCGACCGTCCAACTCGGCGCTGGCTTGCCCCGGCACGACGTTGACCTTGTAACCGGCGGCCAGCACGGTGGGGTTGACGGTGTGGGACATGGTGGCCGCGATCATGCGCGCCAGACCGCCCAATTGGCGCAACGTGGCCTCGGTTGAATCAGCCATCAGATCGACGCCGAGGGCTTCGCCGGCCGCTTCCAGGAAGGCCTGTTGGGCCGGGTGGAGGTGGCGCGGAAAACGGTAGTGGCCAACCCGCGCAATCGCTTCGGCCAGCGTCACGACGGCATTGTCGTTTTGACGCATCGACCCGTGACCGGCCGTCCCCTCGGCCACCAGCTTCAACCAAGCCAACCCTTTTTCAGCGGTTTCGATCAAGTAGAGCCGACGACCGCCCAGGGTTAGCGAAAAGCCTCCGACCTCACCGATCGCCTCGGTGCAGTCGGACACTTCATCGGGGTGGTGACGCACTAGCCAACTGGCCCCAAAACGGCTGCCGGCTTCCTCGTCGGCCGTGAAAACGAGCCGGATCGGACGGGCCGGCGGCCGGCCCTCACGCTGCCGCTGTTGAACCACGGCCAACACCATGGCGTCAAAATTCTTCATATCGACGGCGCCCCGGCCCCAGACGTAGTCATCAATGACCGCACCGGCGAACGGATCAACCGACCAATCGGCGGCCACAGCCGGCACGACATCCGTGTGGCCGTGGATCAGCAAAGGCGGCCGTGACCGGTCAACCCCCGCGGGTTCCCAGCGGGCGACCAGCGTGGTTCGGCCCGGCGCCGCTTCGTAAAGTGTGGATTCGATGCCGACCGCTTCCAACTGGGTGGCGATGTATTCGGCCGCCACCCGTTCGCCCGGCCCGTCCGTCGTCGGCCCAAAATTCGAACTGTCGATCCGGATCAAGTCCGAGGTCAAACCCACTACGGTGTCTGTCAGATCAGCCATGCTTCATCCTGTCACAGACCTCCGTCACTAACCGGCTACCGCCCTGACCACCTGCTCATCGGGGTGATTGACCTCAATCAACTGGGTAAACAGGCAAATCTGACTGGTGCTCTGTCGCGTCTTGAATAGCCAGGCATTTTTCCTGGCTTTTGAGGTGGCCCGCGAAGCGAAGGAAGAGCTGACCGTAGATCTCGTCAGTGACGACGACAACGCGGTTGAGCCCTCACCGACTGGTGCGAATACAACAGTCAAAACGCGACAGGCCACTAAGATGATTCGGTGTCCCCAACTCTCGGCCGTCACCCGCACCCTCGACGGCCGTCGGTTGCGCCCAGCCACCAGCTGCGCCGCCCCCGCAACATCCACCCGCGGCTAATTCACTCCCACCACCGCCACCAGCCCTTCATTGGCCGCACCGCCCTCGCCCCAACCATCCACCACGGACTGGCGCGCCGCCTACTCGCCAGCCTCATCGGCGGCCTGACAGTCCTCGCCTACCTGATCAGCCCCGCACCCATCGCTCAAGCGGACACCGTCGATAGCCGGATCGCCCTGACCAATCTGACATCGACCACGACCGGCCTCGAACTGTCACTGACGGTCACGAACACTGGCGACACCCCGCTCTATTCAGCTGAAGTCATGTTGTGGCGTGACACCAACCGGGTCGATGACCAGGCCACGATGAACGACCTCATGGCCGCCGACCCGACCGCCAACAGTGGCGGCCGTCTGGGTTGGCCGAATGTCGAGGCTTATCACGTTCTCAGCGACGCCGACGTGGCTTTCCCACCCGGCCAGACGACCGCGATTCAGCTTCGAGCCAGCTGGCCCGAGTTGGGTTTGACCCAGCCCGGTGTCTATCTGGTTGGCGCCCAGTTACACGCTTCGACTACGCCCGATGGCGAGGGTTCGGTCATCGCCCGGGCTCGTACCTGGGTTGTCCGGCCCGGCGGCACGACCGTCGAGCGGGGCTATCTGATCGCTCTCACGAGTACGCCGTCACTACTCGGCAGCAATCGTTTCAGCGACGATCACCTAGCCAGCGAAATGGCGCCCCGCACCGGCAACCAAACCGGCGGACGACTGACTGAACTCGTCCTCGCGGCTGGCCAATCCGGTCAATCCGCCCGCGGCTGGTTGATCGACCCAGCCCTCTACCAGGCCGCCCAGATTATGGCCGGCGGCTACCAGTTTTACCGTGACGGCGAGTGGGTCACGGGCACTGGTCAAACCGTCGCCCAGCAGTGGTTAGCCCGCGTCGACGCCCTGCCTCGGGCTCACGGTTACCGGACACTCTGGAACAACCCAGACTTGGCGCTGGCAGCCCAGCTCTCGGCGACCTCGATCATCGACCGAGCAGTCCAAGCCTGGAACACGGCCGTACAGCCGACAGACGGGAAGCCGTCCCGCGTCGCCACCCTGGGCGACCTGCCGCTCGTCATCGCCCCGGCTGACGGCATCATCAACCACAGCCTGTGGCAGTTGGTGGCCGACCAAAATCCCCAGCTGGGCTTGGGTCAAACCGACCTGACAACAGCCGACCTGACGACCGACGTATCGATCTTGCCCGTTGTCACCCCGGCTTTTGCCGATGGTCCTGGCCCCGACGACGCCACCACGGACCTGCAGCGCCGACAACGGGCTCTGGCCGAGGATTACCTCAACGGTCTGGCCGACCAGACCAGTTTGCGTATCCTGACCACGACTGATGACCTGGCTTTAGCCGATAACGCGCTGCCCGCCTGGGTCACGAACCAACCCTTCGATCCCACCGCCGAAGCCAACTCGGCCGACTCCCCCGACCAACTCGATCCCCCTCAACCACGTTTGACCGCCGCCCAAGCCGAGACCGCCGATCAGCTGGCAACCGGTTGGCAGGCCTTGGCCGAGTTAACCGGCCAGAGCGCAACCGCCGCCCAGTCGCCCACGGCGGCCGTATCGCAAAGTTGGCCCGACCCCACCGCCGCCGCTCCTTACCTTGAACTGGCCCAGTCGGAACTCGCCGGCCAACTCGCTAAAGTCCACGTCACGCTGTACAACAACATCGTCCTGACTTCGCGTAACACGACTTTTCCGGTCACCGTCGTGAACGAATTGAGCCAACCGGTCGATGTCCATTTGACGTTCACGTCGTCGTCGCCGATCCGGCTGACAGTCGAGTATCCGACGCTCATCCACGTCGCCGCCGGCGACCACGTCACGGTGGCCATTCAACCGCTCATCCGAGCCAACGGCACGGTCGAACTCAGCGCCAACCTGACCACCAGCTCCGGCCAAGCCTTCAGCAGCCCGGCCAGCAGTCAGGTCCGGATCAACCAAACCGGCCGCTTGGCCTGGGCCATCGTCGCCGTCTCGGGTCTGGTCCTGACGATTGGTACCGTGCTCCGGGTCAAGACGGTCCAACGGTCACGACGGCTAGCCAACCCGACCGACGACACGACACAGCCAGGGGGTCACCAGTGACGGATTCCACCGAGCCAACGGCTACTCCCGGCGACCGGTTGACCTCCCCAGAAGCAGTTGATCCAGTGACCCTAACCAGCCGCCCGGCAACTTCAGACGCCACCGCGATGGACTCCACTCCG
>JAISGZ010000210.1 GCA_031262845.1 Propionibacteriaceae bacterium
CCGACGTTGAGGCCGAAACCGATCGTCACCAAGAGGAGGGCGGCGCTGACCGCCGTCACCTTGCCCGGTGTCAGACCGACTTCGACTGCCCGTTCGTGAGCTGTCGCCAGAATCGCCAAAGCCGGCAGCAGCCAGAGCCAGAAGAAGTCCGTCTCGTAACGGCCGACGACGCCGTGGCTGATGGTCAGGACGACTGCCAGGATCAGACCAACCCCGGCCATCGCTCCGATCAGCGGTTTCAGACTCGGCCGACGGCGGAATTGGGGACCGAGCAGCCCACCCACTGGCAGCAGCCAGAGCAGCGGCAGGAAGACCGCACCGACTGTCCGGCTGACGGCCAGATAGCCGGTGTAACCCGGCAATGACCACGGCATATCGGCCGTCACGAAGGGGAAGACCTGGTGCAAGGTCAGACCCGTGAACAGGTAAGCGAACAGACCATAAGCCGCCGTCACCACGGTGCCCGTGACTCCGCGATCGGTATAACCGGCGACGTTGGCCACGGTCAACTGGTAAGTCGTACCGAACTCGGAGACCGAACCGAACCGGACCGCGTTGTAGACCATGAGAGCGCCCAGGACGACGGCGTAGGGGATGGCACAGGCCAGGACCAACCGGGCGAAATTCGGCCGCAACAAACCTGGCCAATCAATCGGCGCCGGCGGCGCTGCGATCCCGGCCACGTGGCGGCCGTGACCATCGTTCTTGCGCGGCAGATAGGGCCACAGCAGGACCGGCAGCAGCAACGATACGAACAGCAAATCAGGTCGGCAACCGACGGCCAAGGCCAGTCCGAGGGCCCCGGCGCCAACCCAGCGCAGATGAACTTTGTCATTCTCAGTCGCCCGCAGCAGGGCCCACAGACCAAAGCCGACGCAGGCCGCGCCGCTCGCCAAAACCACTTCCTGGAGGCCGGGGCCGGCCATGATGTAGACCAACTGGGAACCGGCGAACAGCGCCAGCGCCCCGAGCACGTACAGGACGTACGGCAACTGCGGGAACCAGCGCAGGACGATCCGGCGCCAGATCAGGTAGAAGAACCAGGCCGCCGCCGCCGCGGCAATGAAACCGGCCAGCGGCGTCGCCAAATGGACCCCGGTCAGTATCCGGTAGGGCAAGAACATCACAACCGCCGGGACGATGCCCTGGGCTGAGTAATACTGGCCGTCCCAGAAGGCGTAATCCCACAGGTAGATCACACCGTGGTCGTCCCGGTAAGTCGGATCGTAGGGATACTCAGCTGACAACAGCGAAGGGTCGGGTTGGGCCAGGAGCGACACCTGTCCCTTGAAGAAAGCGTCGATCAATTGGGCGTACTCGTGGTGATCGGCCGTCAGCAACTGCCGGAAACCGGCCGCCCAACCATCAGCCCAGGACACCGACCAGACGACGGCCGCGCCCAGAGTGCCGACCATGGCCGCCACCATGACGGCGTTGCTGATCCGCTGCGAACGCGCCGCCGGATCGACCGTGACTCGCCACAACTTGCGGCTGATCAGCAGATAAGCGAAGGCCGCCAGCAACCAGAGGAGACCGAAGCGGAGCCAGTTGAAGCCCAGTGGGATGGTCTTGTTGAGGATGATCTGACGAATGCCGGCGACCGACTGGTCGGAGTTGAATTCAACCGCCACCCGGTCGGACTGACCCATCGTCTCTAACAACAGATAGTTGTTCTGTTCGACCCCGGCGACGAGGTTGTAGGTACCGCCGTTGCGGTTGGCGGCACCCTCGTCGTCGTAGTAGATCGTGATCGGTTGTTGTTGGGCGTTGTCGTGGAACACCGGATCGATCCAGATCGTCCTCAGCTTGGTGTCGTAGCCCGTGACCTCAATCCGGCCATGGGGCTCGTACATCTCCAGCAAGCCGGAGTCATAATCCATCCGGACCCCGACCACGCCGATATTGGCTGGCGAAGCCACGATTTCCTCACCGGCCGCGAGGGAGGTCCAATGCGGCAGGTTGAATAAGGTCAATTCCAGGATGGCCACAATGAGGCCGAGAACGGCGGCGACGACGGGAAAACCACGGTCACGAACAGCTTGAACAACACGCACAGCCCATCATCGTAGTCTACGGTCACCGCTTGGCCTGGGAGCAGGCCGTGAGCTTGTCAGACCAGGAGAATCGACCGCCAGAATTGACCGCTGCCAACCGACCACCAGCGCGGTGGCGGGTCGTCCCAGCCACCCTCGGCCGGGGCCGTCATCAGCTGGGAGATTCAGCTGGCAGATAAGGACAACAACATCCGGATATTGCCCAGGGTATTCGGTTTCACCCGATCAAGTTCGAGAAACTCAGCCACGCCTTCGTCGTAGGACCGCAGCATCTCGGCGAAGACGGTGGGGGAGACGGGGTTGCCGTAGAGCGGCGAGAAACCGTGTTGGGAGAAGAAGTTGACTTCGAAGGTCAGGCAGAACAGCCGGCTCAAGCCGAGTTGCCGGCCGCTGGCGATCAACTGGTCCACCAAAGCCGAGCCGATACCCAAGCCACGGGCCTGTTCGGCGACCGCCAAGGTCCGAATTTCGCCGAGATCTTCCCAAAAGACGTGGAGGGCACCACAGCCGACGACCTGGCCGTCGTATTCGGCGACCTGGAATTGTTGCAGCCCTTCGTAGTAAGCCACCGGCGGTTTGGCGACCAGGATGTGCTGCTCGACATACGGCCGGGTGATTTCCCGGATGACACTGACATCAGCCGCTACGGCTGGCCGGATCCGGACCTCACTCACGCCGACCAGAGTAGTGGACCTGACCACCAGCCGACACCGCAACAACATTGAGGACCAGTAGGCCGTGCCAGGCCGACTGAGCCGTGCTAGCGTGGCGCCGATGAGTCCTTATCGTGACTTCGATCTCGACCGCAGCACGGAACAGTCCTGGGGTGGATTTAGCGCGCGCTTGGCCGAAGTCTTGTCGATGATGGATGCGACCGAACCACTGACGTTGTCGACCCATGATGGCGACCAGGATTTGGCCGGTTACGTGAAATTCATCGCCTCCGACCGGGAACACCTGATGGCCCTGATCCCGGGCAACACGCTCTTGCCGGACGATCACCAGTTGGCGCCCAGCCAGGTCGAAGCGCTGCTGGCGGCCGGCTGGCAACAACCCAACCCGACGGCCAGCGATGAGACCGCCGATCACCTCTGGCGGTGTGGCAGCCAGGCCCAATCCAGTGCCCTGGCCGACCAGGCCACCGAGGCCTTACGTGACATCTTCGGCGTCCACCATCCGGTCTTCTTGGCCACCGATGTCCTAGCTGAGATTCTCCAAACCGACGGACCGCCCGGCGACAGCCTCAACCCGGTCCTGGAGTCAATCGCCGATGTCCGCTTGGCCGATCTGTTGGCCGATATCCATGCCATCATGCCGAGCAACGCCAGCCATTTGCGTCACTTGGTCGAGCGGGTGCTGACCCAGATGCCGGAGATCACGCCGATGCAGGACGCCGACGGCGATTTCGCGATCCGGGTCGGTTCGGCCATGATCTTCGTCCGCGTGCCGGCCGATGGCCTCGAAATTCTTGTCTTCGCCCCGGTTGTCCACGACGTCGACGGCCGATCGCGGGCGACGGAAATTCTCAACGACATCAACTCACACTCCCGCTGGGTCCGCTTCGCCCTGCTCCGCGACCGGGTGTTCGTCATGATGTCGATCCTGGCCCGGCCCTTTGTCAGCGCTCACCTCCGCCAAGCGATCGCCGAAGTCGGCAAGGTGGCGGACGGGGTCGATGACCTCTTGGCCCAGAGCCTGCACGGCCGAACGACTTTCTCGAGTGAATGACGAGAACCGCAAGCCAGCGTCAAGTGGCCTGCTAGAAGGAGAGAGACGATGACTGACCAGGACCAAAGCAACCGGGTGTTAGTCGGTGTCGATGGTTCCGAAGACGGTTTACGGGCTGTTCGCTACGGCGTCAACCGGATTCATCGGACGGGCGGTGACTTGTGGCTGGTCAACGCCCTCGACGACGGCGTCGTGGCCGGCGGCTGGGGTGTGATTTACGACCCCACAGTGCTCGAACAAGCCGGCCGCAAAGCCATCAGCCAAGCCACCGAGACCGCCCGTGACCTGGGGCTGGCGCCGGAACGGATTCACACCGACGTCTTGGTCGGCCATCCGGCGGTGATTCTCGAAGAACTCAGCCAGTCGGCCGAGTCGATGATCCTCGGCCGCCGTTCGGCCACCGGTTTGGAACGGATGTTCGTCGGCTCGACCAGCACCTCGCTGGCGGCCACTGCGGCCTGCCCCTTGATCGTCATCTCGGCGGCCTCGAACCCCGGCTCAACCACCGGCCACCACCAAATCGCGGTCGCCGTCGGCCGGGGCCGCAGTGACAAGGCCTTGCGCTGGGGCTGCGAAGAAGCCCGCGGTCGCCAAGCCGAACTGACCGTGATTCACGTCCTCTCCCCGTCGGAGGTCCGCGCTGGCGCCAAAACCGCCGCCGGGGACCAGCCGGATCAGTTCCAGCAGGCCCTTGAGGACTACCTCAAGCCGTTGCGGGAAGACAATCCCGACGTCACGATCAAGGCCCAGTCGGTGGTCGGAGACCGATCCGATCGGCTACTCGATCTATCGGCCCGGCTCGACTTGCTGGTGCTGGGGGTCCGGCCTCGTCCGATCACTGGCATCGCCTTGGGTGGCACGGTCCGGGCGGTCATGGCTCACGCCCTCTGCCCGGTGGCCTTGATCAAGTAAGGCTGATCACCGTGACTATCTCCTCCCGTACCGCCAGCCCCGGATTGACCGATGTTTTACCGGCGGTGGCGTCCCACTTGGGTGTGCCGGCGCTGACCGACCGTCTGGGTCTGCCAGCGGCTCAGCGCTATGTCGTGTTCATGGTCGACGGCTTGGGCTGGGAACCGCTCTTGGGTGTCTTATCGGAATTGCCTCACCTGGCCGATCTGATGGACACCGCCCAACAAATCGACACCGTCATCCCGTCGACCACGGCCGCCGCCCTGGTCAGTTTCGGCACCGGCCTGCCACCAGGTCAGCATGGCTTTATCGGCTACCGCTTCTGGGATCCCGAATTGGCCAAATACGTGGCGCCACTCAATTGGGACCCCCACCGTCAACCCGATTACTACCAGCCTCAGCCGACCATCTTGGAACGGATCGGGCGGACCGACGCCAGTGTCACGGCCGTCATTCCGCCGGATCAGGTGACCTCGGGCTTCAGCCGGGCGGCCCTACGCGGCGCCCAGCCGATTGGGGTGGCGAACGACGACCTGGCTGAGTGGGTCCACCAAGTCGTGGCCGCTACTCAACTAAGCCCCCGTAGTCTCGTCTACACCTACGATTTTCGGCTCGACCAGGCTGGTCACGGCTACGGTGTGGCCAGTCAAGAGTGGCTCGACCAAGCCCGCCAACTCGATCACCGGGTCGGCCTGTTACGGGCCGGGTTGGGCTCCGACACCGTGCTGCTCATCACCGGCGATCACGGCATGGTCGACGTGCCACCCCAGCGCCACTGTCGGATTGAACAAACCCCGGAATTGGCGGCTGGGTTGGACCGGGTGGCGGGCGAAGCTCGGTTCCGTCATCTCTACACCAGCCAGCCCGACTTAGTCGCCGCCCGCTGGCGGGATTACGTCGGCGAGCGAGCCGAGGTCAAGTTGAAGGCGGAGGCGATCGCGGACGGCTGGTTCGGGCCGGTGGCGGCCCAGGCGGAGGCCCGCTTGGGTGATGTCATGGTGGCGGCCACGGGGAACTGGGCTTTCATCACCCGGCACGCCAAATTCGAGGCCGGCATGGTCGGGATGCACGGTTCTATCACCAGCCGGGAAATGCGCCTACCGCTGTTCATCAGCCACGGGTCAGCTGACTAGAACCACGCCATGAGGACCCACCCGGGCCGCGAAAACGGATTTTCCTCGAAGTGACAATTCTTAGAAGCGGCAGGTCTTAGACGAGACAGGGCGCTAGCCCTAACTGGCTTGGGGCGGTCCGCCAAACATAATCTCGTCCCAACTGGGCACGCTGGCGCGCGATCTTTTGGCGCGCCGCCGTGACGGTGGCGGCGCCAACGGCACCACCTTGTCATCGTCGTCAGTGGCTGGTTCGACTTCGACGGTCGCGGCCGGGGAGGCCGAGCGGGGCGGGGCGGTGGGGCTGCTGGCGGTTCGGGGATGAGCCTGATCGGCCAGGTCAAGGCCAGGTAGGGGCTCGCGCAGACCCCGGTAGATTTTGACCGAGTCCTCGTCGATGACGGAGATCATGTCGTAGAGCGTGTCCAAACTGGAACGATGGTGGGGCGCCAGACTGTCTTCGGCGTCGGTGAAATCCACGATCGGCGACCAGTCATCGGCATCCGGTTGGTTATCGTCTTCGAGCCAGAACGGCGCCGGACCGAGTTCATCACCAAAGTGGTCGATCGGTCGGGGAGTGGGCACCGATTGGGGCTCATCCAAATCAATTGTCGGCTCGGTGTCGTCGACCACCCAACGCCGGGGACCGGGTCGGGCCGTCGCCACCGGCGTAACCTCACCGATCAGCCAGCGGGCGGCCTCATCATCGGCCAGCGAAAACTTACCTTGGTGATCGAAGACGAAACGGGCGACGTGTTTGACGTCGTCCAGGCTGTAGGTCGCCACCGCCACCCAGCGGCCATCGGACCGCCGCCAGGCGTCCCATTCAACGCTGTCGATGTCGAGCCCCTGGGCCACCAGCCGCTCCGCCACGACCTGACGCAGACCGCGGTGAGAAGCGGTTTCACCGGCCCGGCGAATCGGCGAGGCCAAGGCCAAGGCGGCGATATGTTCCCGTTCGGCCAGCACCGGCGCGGCAAAAGCTTCGACTCGCTCAGCGCTCATTCCCGCAACCGCGAGGACATCCTCGACGGATTGGCCGGAGCGAATCCGCATCTGGATTTCGCGTGGCGTCAGAGCTTCCATTACCTGCAACTCCCGGGTAAACGATGACACATCAGCCCTCAACCTACCGGACTCGGCTGAGCGGCGTTTCCTGACACGCGGCCTGGACGGAGCCGAGCCATTGGTTGATTCTGCGGCTGATTGGCTTCATAATGCGGCCTGTTGACCGAACAACCCGGCTGGGTTGGGCCGACAACCGGGTGATGGCGTCCCTTGGGGGAGACCGTCATCCCGGAGGTTGGCCGTTACAGCCAGGTGGTGTCTGGGGATTTGACAGCTTGTGATACACATGGGCGGAATCCACGACGGGAAGGTGACTATGGCAACGGACTACGACGCTCCACGAAAAACCGAGGAAGAACTCAGTGAAGACAGTATTGAGGAGTTAAAATCCCGCCGCAACGACAAGAACTCGGGCAAAGTCGACGAAGATGAGGCCGAAGCCGCTGAAACCTTCGAATTGCCGGGCGCCGATCTCTCCCACGAGGAACTGACGGTTCGCGTTCTACCCCGGCAAGCCGACGAATTCACCTGCGCCAGTTGCTATTTGGTCAAGCACCGGTCGCAAATCGCCACCGAAAAAGACGGCCTGTTCTATTGCGTCGATTGCGTCTGAGCCGA